>NZ_WWRZ01000009.1:0-49192 GCF_009875595.1 Eggerthella sp. BIOML-A1
CTTCTCGACGTCGCCGGTGAGCCTCAGCATGCCGAGGGCTTTGTCCTTTGAGTCTTGGCTGTACATACGGACTCCTGACCGGACCGAACGGTCCAACTATTCGTCCGCACCCCCCCGCGCGCCCGCAGTTTCATTTTTGTCCCAGGGACAAAAACGGGCAGGTTTTGAGGCTCTGAATCGACCGAAATGAACGCCAAAACGGCTGATTCTCTTCTTTGCTGCCTGTTTAGCGAAGTGAATCGTAGCCAGCGGCTTTATCGTCTTGCTTTTCCGCAGGTCAGATGGGATACGCGGGAGCGATGACTGAAAGAATTGTCGCAGGCGGCTTCTTTTTCGACCTCTTGCACGGCCTCATGCCCAGCGAGCGCGGCGAACTCGATAAGACAAACTGCTACCTGCAAAAGAAGAAGCCCACGCTCAAGGTAATATAGACCCTGAGCGTGGGCATTGCCGCGGCAAGACCAAACCAGGTTTACCGTTTTAACAATCGGTCTAAATCAACTTCTTCAACGGCAGAAAGAAATCTTGAATTCCAGTCTTCCGTGAAGTCCATTAGATTACGTATAAGGTCATCGGGTGTGGCCGCATTGTCAATGAGATTCTCATAGAGAACTTCGATGCCGCCACGGGCGTAGGCGTCATATATCTTCATGCCTTCCGCTGCGAGATCGTCCGTTGCCCTAAAGGCTCGCCTGATCCTCTCGTTAAGGTCTGGTTCGCTGCCTTTGTCTATGATCATCAGCATTTCATAGCTAAACAGAAGACGATCATGATGGTTGGACAAAGCGCCTTCCATGATGTTCTTTGTCGATTCATTGCCGTCTTTTTCTGCCGAGCGTTGATAGAGATAGCCAATCAACGGAGCAACCTCATAGATTTCGACAACAGAATTGAACAGGTACTTTACCCGCTCAATCTCCGGCAGCTCAACATCTTTGGCTTTTTCAGAAGCTGGCGTTAGGGCCTCGAGATATTGTCCATGCTTACCGTAAAACCTAACCTGCGATCTAAATAGGTCCGCCATGGTCACTCCTTAACAACAGAGTCATAGTCATGGAGACGTTCAATGCTGTAACGGCGTCCAATCCTGTCCTTCATATGTTCTTCTGCGAGCTCGCCGTCAGTGTCCTTGATGATGATAATCACCTGTTCAGCAACGGATGGCAGAAGGTTGCAAATAGTCCCAATTCGAGTTTTATCAAAGTCGGAAAGAGGAGCGTCCATAACAAGCGGATATGTATCCCCCTTGAGCAGATCATCTTCTTCCTTAGACTGAGATTTGGCTATGTCCAAAATGCCGAGAATGAAGGCAAGAATGATTGCCAGGGTCTGGCCAGAAGAGGTCTTCCACGTCTCGCCGCTTGTGTCAACATCGTCAACGGTTACCGCAACACCATAGTTGTCGTCCAAACTGAGATGAAGCTCTCCTTCATACATCGCAGTAAAGAATTTGTTGACAGTATCTCTCAGCTGCGCCCTTGTCGAAGCCTCATGCGTTTTGTAATACGCATTGAGATAATCGTAAATATAGTCAACGTAGCTAAGGCAAAGCATAATTTCTTGGTTCTTTGCATTCTTTACGCTATATGCCTTGATTTCGGACTGCAACCTTTCACGTTCGTTTTTCGCATTCGCAATTGCCCTGCGGGCAGTAGCAACTCGCCCAGCAGCTTTGCTGCGATCAGCCTCAGCATTTCGAAGATTTTTCCTCAGGATGCCGATGTCGACGTTGTTGAGGCCCTCGAGAAACGCAACAGCTTTTTCAACCGCCTGTTCAGCGGTCTTTACCGAGTTGCAGGCTGCACAATACTTTCTATACGCCTCAGCCAAATCATCAATAAAGTTGAAACTACCCTCGGTTCTCACTCGGCAATCTTTATCAAACTCTGCGATATACGTGCCTAGATCCTTTGGCGGCACGTAATCGAGTAGCTCATAAAGATGCTTTGCGACATCGCTTCCCGCTTCAAACTTGGTCCCGCAAATACATTCACCCCGCTCAAGAATAAAGCGAATGGTCTTGTCGTCAACGCTGGGAATACCCTTGCTAATCTTGTCCTCGTCAGCGAGCTCTTCTTGCGCGTCGAGAATTGGTCTCTGCGTAAAGAATCGATATTGACAATCGCGGAACAGTCTAAAGAGCTCATTTCTTCTTGCGGTGACGGCAATGTTTGCCTGTTTGAGAAGCGCCTGCGTCTTTTCAACGTCCTTCTGCGCCTTTTCGCTTTCTTCATTTTCTCTGAGCAATCGTTGACATTCCGCGACGTTCTCCTTCGCCACGTCCTCATCAACTTCCGCCAGCTCCAGGTCGTTACTTTCTCTCTCGATAGTTTTACCAAGAGTCTCAATTCGCTTCTTTTTTTCTTCAAGGTCAGCGTTTCCCGCAACATCAAGCTGCCTATTAAACCATCTGTCAACTGACAGACGATTGCCCGGCGCCTTTAGATGATCAAGCGCGGAAGCGATAGGCTGAAGTCCGAGAATAGTTTTTACAGCATCCGCAAAGTCGCTGCTCTTTCCTTGTTCGATTTCTTTGCGCATGTTTTTGACGTGTTCGCCATCGAAGAAGAAGTAGTGCGAAAGCTGGTTAGAAAGAAGCCTGTTGATGGTTGATCCACGGTCGCCTGCAGCAACTTGCCTCGTTTCTCCATTCTCCTTATAGAGGATAGAGAACTCATGCTGCGCAGGCTTGTCCAACCTTCCATTGTCTTTGCGAGAATACTTCTGACGGCGAGACACGGAGTAAGTCTTATCGTCCTTTTCAATTTCAATCTCAACCGAAGCATAACGGCATGCTCCGGGAGCAATATGGTCTCGGACGAAGGCGTTGATGACTTGATTGGTCTCTTTCGGAGCTTTGCCATATAGGCACCATTCGAAAGCTTGGGCAAGCGATGTCTTTCCAGCACCGTTGTTTCCCATTATCAAAGTAACGTTATGATCTTTGTCAGTAGAGAACTCTATACGTTGCTTCCCCTGAAAAGGAAGGAAGTTCTCAACCGTAATGGTCTTTATAAGCATTTGATTTCATCCTTGATTTGCTTGCCGATCTTTTGAATCATCGCAGAATCGTCGTACCTAGCAGTCTTGTCGTTATCATCTTCGAGATCAACGATCCAGTTAATGAGTCGGTTTGCCTTTTTCTGATCAACGTTGTCAGGCAACTGTACGTCCCCGAGGGCTGTCATGTGCTACTCAACCTCCTTCTCGGCTTCAAAAGCCGAAATGCCGTCTACGCCAAAGAAGCCTTCCTCAATTGCATCGAGGATTTGGCTAACCTGAGCACGGTTTTCTGCCAAATCAGCAAATTCCCTTGCTCGAACTAATTCGTTGTACGCTAGCCGCCTCTCACCACTTACATCCTCATCGGGCAAAACCGCTGCATCTTCAGCGGGGCGCGACAATGTGATAAAGTCATAAATCTCCGCACGCCTCTTGAGTCCAAGCTTGTCCTTGCGAAGCAAGCGTCCTCGTCTTTGCACGTACTCGCGGGGATTGGTCGTACTCGCAAGAATGAAAGCGGTTTTGATCATGGGGATGTTGACACCTTCATCCAGACACTTGATAGCAATCAGCGCCTGAAGGTCGGCGTTTGAGAACATCGTCTTGATCTCCTCGCGCTCGGAGCTGTTTTCGCGCGACGTAAACTGCCTAACGCGCATGCCGAGCTCGTCGCCGAGGATGTGTGTCACGGCGTCAATCTGCCGCAACTCGTAATCATCGACACCAGGAACTTCACCCGCATCGACCTCGACTTTCGTGGCACCGCAATATACAAGCATATAGTCGTCTTGCGCATAAGGTGCAATCTCGCGCTTTAACGCAGGAAGTTTTTGGTGCGCCGCAGCAACAAGCCTTGCTCGCTTGAGAACAAGCTGTTTGCCACGTTCGCTGAGCTTCTTTTTGCCATTCTTGCTGACTATGGCTTTCGCAATCTGCCGCGAAAGTTGCGCATACTCCCGAAGCTCATCGGGTTCCAGGTAAACAATGACCGGGTGATAGCGGTATGGAGTGAGGCAAGGCGTCTCCTCGCCACGTCCATAGATTGCTTCCTCCAACGTGTATTCGATACAGCGCGGGCCGAAGTAAGAAAACAACGCCGCAGTGCCTTCGTCATCGCCATAGCGCTCAATCGTTGCCGAGAGCGCAAGCCTGAAATTGAAATCTGGTCTTAGAAGCGAACGAAGGTACTCCGCGCCAAAGTTATGAGCCTCATCAACGACAAGGAGCTTCGGCTTTTTGATCTTGTCTATCAGCTTCTGCACACGTGAGGTGGAGTACGTTCCATTGGTGCACACAAAGCAAAGGAACTCGGAGTCCTTTACGCCATACTTCTGATCGCGAATTGCAGAATCGAGGCGCTTCTCCCAGTCCCTTTGCGGCGAAGAGCTGTAGCCGATGATGGGTTCGATATTGAAGGCGACGATGTCCTCAACCCATTGATCTACAAGGTGCTGATAGGGACAGACAATTACAACAGCAAGCTCATCGTGGAGAAGCTCAGAAAGACGGCAGACGGAAGCGAGGCCGGTGAACGTCTTTCCAGTGCCGGTAGCCATGTCGTAAACGCCACGGAAGTCGTTACTTTCCCACGCTTCAATAGCTTCGTTCTGATAGCCGCGCAGCGTAACACTTTTTGGAATGCGAGGGCGATTCGTAACCATTTCCTCTTTCGCCGTCGATACATTATCTACAGCATCGTCAGACACCCCCACGCTAAGATCATCGAGGTCGATACCGTCCCTAACTTTATATCTTTTGATAATGGCTTCGGAAACCTGGGGGAACTCACAAACCCTAATGCCTGGCTCCGTATCGTGCCACATGGCCGAAAACGCTGCTTGTTTTGTGCGCACACGTTCAGCGTCTTCGGACCAGGAAGTGAACACATCGAACGCCTCGTAATTGCGATAAAAGGCGTTCGCTGTTTCATTCATCGAACCCGAAAAGGCAACGACATTATCAAAAGAGTCGTAAATTAGCCCCAGCTTCTCATGAAACATGCCGATATCGGTAGTGGAGTCTAGGAGTGCGATTTTGATGGTCATGACGCCTGCTGCAATCAAATTCGAAAGGAGATTGAGCCTAGCCTCCTCAAAAGCGCCCTTTGGTGCATCGAGCTCGCGCAGGAGAGAGTCGACAATGATGTCGTCGCGCCTCTCTAGACCGTCCTTAATTGCAGTGAGGTCTTCCTCGGTAAGCCTCGGCGAGGCAACGACCTCGATGCGACCGTTGTTTTCAAGAAGGCCTCTAATTCCTTCGGTCATGCTAATTAAAGCAGATGAGGAGAAGAAACCTACGGCACGCTGATATAGACAAGCCTGAGAAAGCAAAGGCGTGTAGAACTCGCGAACTACGTCGTGAAGCAACGAGCGATATTCATTATTGATTTTGAGGTCGCGAAAACTCACCCCAGCACCTCCGTCCGACAATTTATCCATTATAAGGCGGCTTATGGGTTTGTCGGACAATAAGTGGCTTATCCACTGGGGATAAGTTCGGCAGATGGTTTAGTTTTTATCAATGGGCGGCTATTTTATTCTGCGATGGCGTCCAACGCTCGTTCCAGCGCATCGAACTCGGGGTCGCCGGTCAAAGCGCTCACACTGAAGCGAATTGTTCCAGCGGGTAGAGTGCCGAGAAAACGATGGGCGTATGGGGCGCATTGAATGCCGGAGCGCACAGCAACCCCGCATCGGCCAAGGACCATTTCCCCTTCATCCGGTGAGTACCCGTCAAACAGAGCAGACACAACGCCTATCCTCTCGCATTCCATGCCTTCACCGATGAGAGAGCAAAACCCGGCGGCCCTCAGGCACTCCAAAAGCCTGTCCCGATTCTCCATTTCGATTTTACGAATCGCTTCCAATCCCTGCTCGAGCAGCCAATCTGTGGACGCCTTAAGCCCCGCGATTGCATACGTGTTTTGGCTTCCGATCTCTTCCATCTGGACGATATTCTCAGGGAGCCGCTGCTCGACCGAGTTGATGCCATTCCCGCCAAAAAAAACGGGCCTGAGCTTGGCTCCGCGCTTGCAAATAAAGCCTCCGATGCCGAATGGACCGTATAAGGTCTTATGGCCCGCAAAGACTGCGAAATCAAACAGATCGCTGGAGAGCTGAAGCGGGAGCAAGCCAGCAGTCTGGCTCATATCGATAACGGTCGTTGCGTCATAGGCTTTAGCCATTCGCGCGACAGTTTCCACAGGAACGACCGCGCCGCATACGTTGCTAGCGTGAGTCATCACAACGAGCCTCGGCGGCTGGGCAGCAAAGGCTTCCTCGATTTCCTCGTATCGGGGCACAAACGTCTCGTCATCAAATGGCAGAATCTCAATCCTTATACCAGTCGTTTCGACCAAATGGAATAAAGGCCTGGTTACAGCGTTGTGCTCAAAGGGCGTGCAGTAAACAACGTCGTCTTTGGCGAGATTCAAGCCAAGGAGAATGCGGTTTAGGGCATCGGTCGCCGAAGCCGTGAAAACGATCTCACCCGCAGGGCAGCCATAGAGCTTCTTCAGGTTGCTCTTTGCTACTTTGGCGATTTCGCCGGCAGCAACGGCCAGAGCGTTGCCGCCCCTGCCGATATTGCCGCCGGAATTGCGATAAAAAGAGTCGGCATAGTCATAGACGACGCTCGGCTTCGGAAAAGTGGTCGCCGCATTATCGAAATAAGCTGTTTCTGGCATAGCTAGCAAAGCCTCCTCAGAACATCGAAAACGACCTGTCTCTTTTCCTCGGGGGAAAGAGCGCCGCCCATCTCATCCAAACACGCAAGAAGTCCGGTCTTAAGAAGCTTGGCGCGCCGGGACGGGATAACGACCGGGAACGTTTTTTCCCTAAGCACGCCACCCTCGTCGGCAAACCTGATGCTCAGGCAGGCGGATTCGTCTTCAGTCGTTCCCGCTTCATCGACGGTTGATTCGACCTCAGTTTTCATACCTTGAACGATTCGGAGGAAGTCATCGAACCTTTCGTCATTCCAGTCGTCGATGCGAAGCGCGGTCGCCGCCTTGGCGATTCTGTTGATGGTCACGAAGTCGTCGCCCGTTGAAGTAGCCACAGCTTGAAGGACTTGATTGTTGATACCCGAATAGACGCTCGTTTGCACAGCCGGATGGGCATCAACCCAATCTCTCAAAACGGATGAAAGACTCGCGTCCTCGTGCGCATCGGGGCCGAACAACGCCATTAAAGCGTGCGCCAGCCCCTCGATGCAGTCGCGCAGATATTCATCGCACTCGTCCTTCTCGTTTTTGAGCGCGTATATTAAGGCGTCCGAATCGCAAGGCTCTCCGAATATCGAGGGGATTTCCTCGAACAGCAGCTTGTCGGTGTCGCAATCTATTTTCTTTATCGCCTTAAAGAAGCGCTTCCTTATCCTCGAGATGGGCTCCGCCCCGCCATGGGAGCGATCAGTATTGGCATTACGGGTCATCTGAGGAAGGGCGACATACCAGAGACGCATGGCGTCGACAACGTCGGCTCGCGTAGCCCTATCGGACTTGCACCCGAAAACCCCTGCTACCTTCTTCACATAGGATTCCATCTCGGGGGACCAGTTGAGTCTTGTCAGGCGGTAATCGCTTGGATTCTTTGCTATGTCATCAAAGAGGGTCTCGTTAAGGGACCGCTCTTCGCCATTGAAGGTTATCTTGACCTGTTCCCTGTAGTCTCTGAGAACGTAGGCAAGGTAGAGAGGGATCGGGCCCATTCGCAAGCCGATGCCGAGATCGCGCCCCATCAGTTTATCGTAGAGCTCTGAAAGGGGCGTGTTGTCAGCAGTTTCAATAAAGTCCTTGATGGTATCGACGACCGCTTCAATGCCTGACTCTGGAACGCCGGGTTCGTTAATTGCTTTCGCGATATCCTTGATGAGTCCAGTCTTCTCGAATGCGCTCCTCGCCATGGACGTCTCCTGGCCGTTACCCACGAAGCCCAGGTTTTGGGCAAGCGTAGGCGCACACAAAGCTTTAAGAATCTTGGTTCGACTGCTGAAGGCTGTTCCCGTTAGATCGTTTTTGTTGAGGGACTCACTGGTTATTCTTGGCGTTGAGCCGAAGACTTCGTCGCAAAGCAGAGACAGCTCTTCGGAAAGCTTCCGTTTACGCGTAACGACCTTCTTCTGGCTTCCGTTGACGTAATAGAGGGATTGCCTCAGCTCTGGCTGAAAGAAGCCGGCAATATAGCCGTTGACGATTTCCGAGTAGTCCTCGATGACTATCTCGTATTCGTCAGCAAGCGCTGCATCGTCTGCTGCCTCTTCCTTCAACTGCCTTGCGGCCTCAAGCCGGTAAAGCGCCTCTTCGATCCTCGTGAACGATCTCGGCACAACCGCAACGGTCAGCTTTTCACGCGAAAGCTCATTCTTGGCAAGGTCCTTCAGCTCAACGAGCTCATCCGGCGTCGAACAGTAGACCCCGACGACCTGACCATCCGCCACCCAATCGTTGCCGGTGTCGAGGATACGATCGGGCCTCACCTCTTGCTCGCACCATTTCTTTAGCGAGGACGCGCCAACGAAGCCGCACTCAAAGAACCTGACCATGCCTTTGTCTTCGTTGTATCGAGACGGGTACAGGGCCATATTTCCGATTTCTCGGTTAAGCGCCGCTTCGCAGCTCATCATGCTGCGGAGCGAGCCAGCTCGATTGGAAACCTCTGCATCCACATGGACGCCAGTGGTTTCCTTGAGTTTGAGATATGCGTTGCTGCGCCTCAGATAGACGATTGAGTCTCCTTCGACAAGGCGAGTAATGGCCTCGTCGACCTCTTTTGCTCTCAGTCCGCAGTCGCAAAAGAGGTCGAGGAGAGTCTCCTTGGTTGGCTCCACCCGATCGTATTGCGCGACCGCGTCGATTGCGGCAACGGTTTTAATGATGCGCGCCTCGAGGGAGACGGGCTCGACGCGCGAAAGGGATGCGCGAGCAAGCTCGTAAACCCTATGGAGGGGGCTCGTGTACATTTCCTTGCGAAGGAGGGGCTCGAAGTAGTCGTAAATGCAGTCGGGAGTAACGAACTCTGCCGACTCCGCCAGAACCGCCGACATGGTTTTGTCGCCTTCGGCGCACAGGAAGGTGAACAGGGTTCTCTCGTTCTGGGCAACTTTCTCAGACAGCTTCGGGAGCAAGAACGCCGTCAACGGATGCAACGGGTAGCAACCACGCACAACGACATCGGACATATTGCCCGCGAAAAGTCCATTATGAACGTAGCGTCCCTCGATTCGCGATAAAAGCGCTTCATGATCACAGCGCCAATGGCTCCACTTCGTGGAATCCTTGATAATCGCCGAAGACATGAGCTCGTAGGACTGGTTCTCGTCGTCGGACATTTCGATTTCTTCAAAGCGACCGGACACGCCGCGCCACCCATCGACCTTCTCTTTGGGCAGGTCGGCGTCAATGTAGTTCGAGATGCTTTTGTGGCTAATAAGCAGAAGATGTAGCTGCTTTTCTGCGCCGCTCCTGTTGCATGCCTCGGCAAAGTCCTGAAGAAGCCTCGTGTCTTCAACGGTGGCTCGTCCTATGCTCGTCTCTAGATACTTGCTGAATTCGTCGTAGACGACATAAAGACCGCTAACGCCGCGCTCGGCAAGGCCGGAGAGCACCTGCTCGTATACGGAAAGCACGTCTGCTCCGTCGAGCACATCAAACGTGCTACCCGAGGTCAAGCTTGGGTAGGCGGCAACGAACTCTTCATACGTTTCAGTTTCCAGGGCGCGCAGTTTTGCGACAGTCGTACCGTAGGTCGAGCCCGTAAGCTCTTCATATCGTTTCAGCGTGCTCGGATAATCGCGGCGCCATCTGTCAAGTACTCTAATTGCGCCGTCGTAATTCGTCGAAGGCATAAGATCGGTGGAATCGCAAAGCTTCAGGGCATTTCTGAGCGCGAAAAGAAGCGAATGGCGAAGATCAGACGTGCTTCCCGAAATAACGACGGGAAGCAAGCGCTGGCCATCTTGAACGAATCTGTCGAAGGTCTCTGCAAAACCGCTGTTCCTGCGCCTATATGCGTTTGTGATTCTCTGAAATGCTCCGGGGTCTTTGCACCACATCGCCATCAGCGCCGCGAGCACGACATGGGACTTACCCTTGCCGTAGGCGCCGACGAGCAGCTTTGCCCGCTGATTAGAGGGGGCAATAACATCGCCCAAGATGCGCTCAAGGTAGCGACAAACGGAATCGGTGGGAATGAGACCCTCGATTTTCTCTTTGGAGCCGAAGTCGAATTCGATGTTTATCGATGTTTGAAAGTCCTTGTTGGGGACGACCATATCTTTTAGGTTCACAGGAGCGCTCCTAACCAATAATCTCGTAATAGCGCTCGAGACAAGCGGTTGCAGTCATGCCTGGCTCATTGAGACGAACGACATCGAGGCCAGCAGTGCGATTTATACGGACATAGCCTTCGCCCTCAAGTTCGTAAAGCTTGCCAAGAAGTGCCACGGCGTCAAGGTTGAAAACCCTTCCGGGCGAGCACGGCGCATCAAGCAAGTCGGCGAGCCTTATCTCTCGTCCGAAAGGGCTGTCCATGCGTTTTTGGAAATCCATCATCGTGCAGATGCAATAGAGCACCAGCAATGCAGGAAGCATGGTGGGATTAGCGCTCGTTTTGCGAAAGCTTCTTGCGCTGCGGCTCTCGATACTCACAAGGCCGAGTTCGCCGAGGGGACAATCGATAACACTCTCCGGCGAGCCGCCCTTCTTGCCGGCATAGCCGTGCGCGACGTAAGTGTTGATGATGCAGTTGAAATCGTCCTCGAGCGACTTAAGGGACACATCCTTCTTGTCGTTGTAGGTGAAGATGTAGCGCTCAAGGGCGCGAGTAAAATCCTTTCGCGTAAAAACGCTCATACCGAACTCATTGAAGAAAAAGTACCAGGAAGCGGCGTCCTCTAGCGCGGATGCGAGGTTGCAGTGAAGCGCCCAAAGCGTACCAATCTCCTCGGTGTACGGGTCGTTTTCATAGATAAGCTTACCTAGAGGCGTAAGAACGTGCTCGCGATTGCGAGATCCCTTCCTGTAGTCCACAAGGCCAAGCGTCTGCATCCAATAGCGCAGCGCCACAACCTGGTTCGAGCCCAAACCTAGCTCGTCCATCGCGGCCTTGCTGTTGCTCGGCATAAGAAGCGCAGCGTTATCGGGATTCGCTATTGTGCGGAGGCCTTTTCCGAGCCATCCTTTGCGCACGGCAAAAGACTGGTGTGCCTTGAACTTCATCTGCATGACGTTACTCTTCCTTGGTTCTGAGGTACTTGCGCATGAGGCAACCGCCCTCAAGATACTTATCGGTTACGCACTGTCGACAGTGCACGCACTTCTGCGGGTCAATTCGATAGCCGTCCGATGTAATGCTGATCGCGCCGAAACGACACAGGCCTTCGCATTTGAGGCACTGCCTGCAAGCATTGAACTTAACGACCTGATACTTCGCCATGCGCAGCAACGTCTCGGCATCAGAGGCCTTTAGCACGCGCACTTTCGCGGCGTACTCGTAGCCAGGTTGCGCGAAAGGCATGACGGAGATAAGCGGCTCCCTCGTGCGGTGATCGACGATGACCTTCTCGTCGAGTAGCGGACGGCCGAGGCCAGGCGCATAATCGCCTATGGGCGTCATCAGGCCCACCAATTCGTCTGAGTAGGGCCTTTCAAGCGAGAAGATGGTCGCGCTGTCGTCGGTGGCGCAGTGGCTCGCCTCAACAAGAACAGAGCTTGCAGCGGCAAGACCGTTGCCCCCTTGGCGCGCTTTCCACTTGCCCGTGTCGACGTATACCTCCGGGTCCGGTTTACCGATGCGGCGCGCGAAATCAACTAGGAAGCTGCGCCATTTAGCCGCAGCTTCTGGCATGTAGATTTGAGACAGGAATTGAGCTCGCGCGTTGTTGTTCGGGCAGCACCAGCAGCCCACGCGCTCATAACCGAGACGGTAGGCATCGTTGAAATCGATTTTTTCACCAAGTATGTACAACCAAACGTCAAGGTCATTCCAATAGAAAATTGGTGCCGCAACCGTCTGCCGCTGAATCTTGACGGATTCGGCGCTGTCCTCAATGCGATTGTATTTGCTGCGCGAGACCGACTCTCCCTTGCGAATGCCGTAGAAGGTCAAGATGGGCTCATCGCCGAAAAGCCCTTTGAATGCTCGCGAAATCGGCCCCGTTTTGAACATCGAACAACACCACCGCATCATTCGCGCTGGCGGACCGATGACCTCGGCCATATCGTAAAAATCCTGTTCGTAGTTACGCGCAGTCTTGAAAATCGCCAAAGGATGGTTGGCGCGAAAGCGCTTTGCATACTCGGTAGTACTAGGAAACTCGAGCGTAGTATCGCCGAATATATGAACGAGGTAGGGGTCACTCAAGGCGCGAACAGCAATATCGGCGGTTACGGTCGAATCCTTGCCGCCCGAAAAAGAGACAACGAGGTTTTCCTCGGGATAATCCTTGGAGGCGTCGACGACGAAAGAGCACGCCTCGCGCACGATAGCGTCAAGATGCGCACGGTTCGCCTCAACGAAAACATCGACGTAGCGATCGAATGCATCGTAGCTATTCCCCTTGGCATATTCGTCGATCTGCGACCTGACCTCGATTGGGTTAGAGGAAAGGAATTCGGCAACCGTAATGTTTGTTGCCTTGCCATTGACGTAATACTTGCTTCCCGAAGCCCACACGGATTCATGGATATACGCAAGGGGTTTCCCCGTCATTACCTCAAAAAGCAGCCTTTCCTCAGGAAAGACGGGGCGCATATCTGCACAAAGATACTTTGCCTCGTGCCCGCAAATCGGGCATTCGATTTTTCGGTCCCCCGGGATGTGAATCAACGGGATGTTGCAGCTGCCGCACCAATAAACGACATGAGGAGCTTCTTCGGTTGTCTCTCCGCCGCATTCAGGGCATGTACCGCTATCGGTAAAGCGGTTGCATTTTGTGCAGTACATTGCCCCTCCTTTTAAATATTCAGCCCATTGGATGCTGACATCCAATGGGCTGAAGTGTAGCAGACAATCAAGAAAATCAGAAGGAGCTCACGCTAAACGGCAGAAAGAATAATCGCAACAGCTTATCAAAGCAGCGAAGAAAATCAAGGACCTTATTCAGTGCTGTCAATCGCTTAGTGCTTTGCTGACGCAAAACTTGTAAGGGCACGTGTATTGCGCCACTCATCTACCACCTCATCACGCAATCATCTCTTTCAGTAGGCCATGTCCCAACGGATGGGTACTATTTACCCGGGTGCACCTGGGGCAACGGGTTGAAAAACCTGAGCAAGGTCGCTCGCAGAACACGCAACAGCAAACACGACAGAAGAGGCGAACGACAGATGCCAGACCCCGGACGACAGCACCGCGGAAGACGAGCATTCCGACCACAACCGAACAATTCCAGCTACTAGGCAGGCGCCCGCATGGGCGCCTTTTACTTTTCAGGGACTTAGCTGCGAGCTAAGGCACACGGCCTGTGGCCGTTTCGTGAAGGCCCGACCAGCTCGACCCACCTCGACCCGTCTACGTTCCCATCAGGCGCACAAATCGCCATCAGGCGGTTCAATCGTCGCGCAGACGAAAACGCACACGGGACCGCGCAGACGCATGGCGCGGAAAGATTGGAGGCAGCCATGGCGAACACGACGAAATGCGCCGCGCCCGAGGGCAACCGGAGCCGCGACGAGTGGATGACGGTGATCGAGATGCAGGAGTACATGGGGGCGAGCCGGAGCAAGGCGTACGACCTCATCTGGTCGGGAGAGATCGACTCGTACAGGCTCGGAAGGAAGCTCCTGGTGTCGAGGGCGTCAGTGGACGCCTATATCGAGTCGAGGAGTGGCAGGAAATGACGGCGGCGACCGCCCCAGGAGCCGCCCGCGGCCGGGCACGCGAGGGAGCCTCGAGACGAAAGGAGCTCGAGGACGACCATGACCAAGAGCATTAGCAGGAGCCAGGTGAGGCTCATCGCATCGACCAACGCGATATTCGGCGCCGAAGAGGCGTGCGCGATGCTGCGCATCAGCCGCGACGCCATGTACCGGCTCGCCAAGGACCCCGACGACCCGTTCCCGATCCGCTACATCGGCGGCAAGACGCGCGACGGCATCGTGCTGCACGACGAGCTCGTCGCATGGGTCGAGCGGAACAGCATCGTCGGCTCGCCCAGAAGGGGCTAGCGCCGATGGCGGCCGCAGGCCCGAAGGGGCGCGACGGCCCCTCCCCGCGCGAGTTCACAACGGTACGGCACTTCATGATGGCAGACCTGGGCCTCTCCGGCCTTTCCCTGCTCGTCTACGCGCGCATCTTCGGCTTCTGCGATGCCGGGTGCGGCTACTTCGAGAGCAAGGGCGGCCTGGCCCGATTCCTCAACGTGCAGGAGCGCAGCGTCCACCGCGCCATCCGCGACCTGCTCGACCGGGGCCTCATCGAAGAGTGCGGCATGCACGCCCCGGCACGCGGGCACGCCACCAAGCGGTACCGCATCGTGCGCGAGAGGCTGCCGCCCGGAGCGCTGGCAACCCCTGACGATTCGTCAGGGTTTCCGGCGCGGAAGGGTGACGAAATGACAGGGTTCGCAGCGAACAAGGATAACGAACCGTCAGGGTTCGCAGCCCGAACCCCTGACGAAATGACAGGGAAACCCCTGACGATATGCCACCCAATAAGCAAAAGGGACAACAAGGACTTCAGAAGATAAGAAAGGGGCGCCCGATGGACCGAGCGGGACTCATCACCCTGGAGCAGGCCCGGGCGGCCGGGCTCTCCTTCGACGAGCCGGAGCCGAGGGCGTGCCCGCACTGCGGCGCCGCCCTCGATCCGCTCGGCGCGGCGCTGGCGGGCAGGGTCGCCTGGGTCTCCGCCGCCCCCTGCCCGTGCAAGGGCGCAGCCAGCGAGCGGGAGGCCGAGGCGCGAAGGCGCGCGGCCCTCGCCGCCAAGGAGGAGGCCGCCCGCCGGGAGAAGGCGCTCTCGCGCGCGGGCATCCCCAGGCGCTACTGGGCCGCCGAGGCCGACCGCCCCGAGTTCGCCGAGTACATCGCCTCGTTCGCGGGCAACGGGGGCGCCGGGCTCTACATACACGGGGGCGTCGGCGCCGGCAAGACGCACGCCGCCTCCGCCATGGCCAGGCTGTTCGCCGAGGCCGGCTACGACGTCGCCTTCACGACGGCCAAGGGCATGCTCGAGCGCGTGAAGGCCACGTTCGACGAGGGCGGCACCGAGGCCGCCGTCGCGCGGTACGCCAAGTGCGACGTCCTCGTGCTCGACGACCTCGGCAAGGAGGACGCGACGGAATGGTCCGTCGGCACCGTGTTCAGCGTGCTCGACGCGCGCTACGAGGACATGCGCCCGAACATCGTCACGTCGAACTACGCGCCGGGCGCGCTGGCGGACAGGCTCGCGAGGCGCGGCGAGCGCGTAACGGCAGAGGCGATTGCGAGCAGGATCTTCCAGACCTGCAGGCCCGTCTACCTGGGCGAAAGGGACAGGCGCCGGCTCGGCTAGCTTGTGCGCTTCCCGTGGAGGCGCGGACGGCTCGACCCAGCTCGACCCATCGCGGGCGGCCCCGGTCGCCGCCACAATCGAAATCGCTATACACGTCTTGGGCGGCGCCGACGCGCCAGCACGCACGCCTGCTCCGACTCGCACCGTGCCCCCATCGCGAGGACGCCGCCTGCCATACGAGAAAACGAAAGGCAGAGCGCCCATGGACGGCTTTGAGAGGATAACCGGCCGCGAGCACGAAGGGCTCGTGGAGAAGTGCCAGGAAAACGGCTGGCTCAAGGTCGGCGGCTTCGACTGGCAGGACGACCCGTTCCTCGAGGAGTACCCCTACGAGTTCTCCCGCACAGATAGCCTCGACAGACTCCGCGAAGCGCTCGGCTCGGGCAACTGGGCCATACGCCAGGGGTTCTGCTACCGCGACCTCGCGTTCATCCAGCAGGTAAACGGCGGCGACGAGTGGTGGACGCTCAAGCGCGACGGCGACGCATGGACCAGCTTCGAGAGCTGGAGCTTCGGCGCCATCGCCCAGGAGCCCGAGCGGTTCGAGCGCGCCATGCTCGACATGTGCGAGGCGACGCCGGAGCAGTGCCGCAGCGGCGAGTGGGCCCACCTGCACGAGAAGGCGCCAGAGCCGCTGGCGCAGCGCGCCGCGTCCGCCCGCGAGGCGAGCCGCGCGCATGCCGGGCAGGATGCCCGCGCGCCCATGGCGCGCGAGAGGTCCGTCGGGGCCGAATAGGGACAACCGGGGCGCGAATGCGCCCCTTTTCAACTCGACTGGAAGGGAGGCGCGGGATGGCGAGCGACTACGGGGACGAGGCGGGCGGCAAGCTGCTCGACTGGATGCTGAGAATCGGCCAGGAGGCCGGCGCCGAGGCCATGACGCGCAGCGCGAGGGAGCTCTCGGAGCGCCTCGCGGGAATCCGCGGGACCATCGCCGGCGGGCGCGCCGAGCAGGTCGCGGCCGAGGGCGCGCCGACCTACGCGAAGCTCAGCCTCGAGGAGCTTTCGGGGCTTCCCGAGTACGCGACGATCAAGGAGATCGTATCCGACAAGCTGCGCGCCGCGTCGGTCGAGCACCACATCATCCCTGGCGAGGGCCACGACTGGCTGCTCTTCAAGGTGGAGGACGCACCCGAGGTCGACGAGGCATTCCGCCAGCTCGAGCAAGAGACGGGCAAGGCCGCAGACCGCGCCAGGGAGCGCCTCGTCGAGATCGCCGAGAGGCGCCGGGCGCCCGAACGGCTGGCAGAGCGCGCCGAACGGGCGCGCGAGGCATCGAGGGCCCACAGCCAGGGCCTCGGACGGGACCGCGGCCCTCGCCAGATCGAGAGGCCCGAGAGATGAGGTGGCAGGCGGCGGCCGCGCTGGCCGCAGCCGCGTTCGCCGTGGGAGACTTCGCGGCAGGCGCCGCCACGGCGTCGGGCGCGAACCCGCTCCTCGACCCCGAGGCTGCCATGGCGGCGATCCCCGCGGCGCTCCGCGCGGGACGCGCCTTCTCCGCGGAGGCGTTTCCCCTGTGCGCGGGGACGGCATGCGCATGCGGCGTGCTCCTCGCCTGGGCCCGTTCGCTGGGGACCAAAGGGGCCCGGCGCGACGGCGAGGAGCACGGAAGCTCCAGGTGGGCCACGCCTAAGGACATCGC
Organism: Eggerthella sp. BIOML-A1; assembly: GCF_009875595.1. Classification (NCBI taxonomy): domain Bacteria; kingdom Bacillati; phylum Actinomycetota; class Coriobacteriia; order Eggerthellales; family Eggerthellaceae; genus Eggerthella; species Eggerthella sp. BIOML-A1. Next base: position 17,137 of record NZ_WWRZ01000009.1, read on the forward strand.
GCCCTTCGGGGATTCCAAGGACCCCGACAACAACATCATCCTCACGGACAACGCGCGCATCCGCCTCGTGAGCCGCAGGTTCGACCTCTCCACCGACACCAACGACAACGTGCTCGTGGTGGGAGGACCCGGCACCGGCAAAACGCGCTACTACGTCAAGCCGAACCTCCTGCAGGCCAACGCGAGCTTCTTCGTGACCGACCCGAAGGGCACGCTCATCCGCGAGATGGGCAGCGCGCTGGCGGAGCTCGGCTACGAGATCCGCGCGTTCGACACCATCGACTTCTCGCGCTCAATGCGCTTCAACCCCATAGCCTACATACGCGACGAGGCGGGCGTCATCCGCTTCGCCCGAGCCATCGTCGCCAACACCGAGGGCGATGCCGACCACAAGGGCGACCCCTACTGGGAAAAGGCCGAGCGACTGGTCTACACCGCCCTCACGGCCTACCTCGTCATGCACTGCGAGCCCGCCGACCGGAACCTCGACGGGCTGCTCACGCTGCTCTCGCTCGCCGACGCCCGCGACGACCCGGGGTACATGAGCCCGCTCGACATGGTGTTCCGCGAGCTGGAGACCGGCGAGCGCTACGTCAAGCGCGAGGGCGCCGCGGCGGAGGGCGCAGGATCGCTGCGCGGCTTTTCCGAGGAGGACGGAGCGTGGGAGTGGGTCAAGGTCCGCGAGCCCACGCCGCCCGACGACTTCGCGCTCGCGAGCTACCACGAATTCCGCGTGGCCGCCGGCGACACCATGAAGTCGATGCTCTCGAGCTGCAACGTCCGCCTGAAGCCGCTTTCCATCCGCGCCGTGCGCAACCTCACCTCCAAAGACGAGCTCGACCTCGCCCACATGGGCGACGAGGGCGCCAGGGTCGCGCTCTTCGCGTCGATGAGCGACACCGACTCGACCTTCGACTTCCTGTTCGCCCTGCTCATGGACACCGCCGTGAGCGCGCTCTGCGCCGAGGCGCTCGAGACGCACGGCGGATCGCTGCCCACGACGGTGCACTTCGTCTTCGACGAGTTCGCCAACATCGGGCGCATTCCCGACTTCGAGCGCACCATCGCCGTCACCCGCAGCAGGAACATCGCGGTCTCGATGATCGCCCAGTCGCTCTCGCAGCTCAAGGAGACCTACGGCGACAACAACGCCGAGACCATCATGAACGCCTGCGACACGCTGCTCTACCTGGGCGGCAAGGCGAACGAGACCAACGAGGAGATCAGCAAGATGGCCGGCAAGCAGACGGTGGCGAGCGAGACGCAGAGCGACTCGCGGGGCGCCGGCTGGACCCGCACCGTGAACCGCGGCATCTCCGAGCGCGACCTCATACAGCCCGCCGAGGTGGCGCGCATGCCGCGCGAGGACGCGCTCGTGCTCGTGAACGGCTGCATGCCGCTCATGGATCGGAAGTACCGCCTCGAGCGCCACCCGCGCTCGCGCCTGCTCGAGGAGGCGGCGCGCCGCGGCCCGTTCGACTTCGCCGAGTACCGCAGGCGTAAGGAGGGCGACTCGTGACGGGGCCGCGCCGGGCGCGGGCCTCCCCCGCCGAAGGGGAGAAGCAGCAAGAAACATCGTCAACCGAAAGCAAAGGAGAGCAGCATGCTCGCAAACGTCATCAAGCTCGTGTCGGGCTGCGTAACCTTCCTCGGCGGCTTCCTGGTCGTGTGGGGCGCGGTCTCGCTCGGCCTGGCCATCAGGGAGCAGCAGGGCGGCCCGCAGATCGCGACCGCCATATCCACCATCGCCGGCGGCGCGATCATCATCGCCGCATCGGTCTACTTCGGGCAGCTGGACACGTCCTGGCTGCCGGCATAGGGGGCGTCGCGAATGGCGCTCCGGATACCGGTGCAGAAGGACATCGGCGAGTACGAGGAGAAGATCGTCGGGAAGATGAGCCTGCGCACGCTCGCGTGCGTGTCGCTCGGCTTCGGCAGCGCGGTCGGGGCGGCGGCCTTCGTCCACCTGGGACTGCACGCCGACGTCGCGGATGCGGCCTTCCCGATCATGCTCTGCAGCATGCCGTTCTGGCTCGCCGGGTTCTGGCGGCCCTTCGGCATGCGGGCCGAGGAGCTGCTGCCGCTCCTGGCGGCCCACGAGCTCTCCCCGCAGCTGCTCGCGTACGAGCCCTGCCTCGCCGGGAGCCTTCCCGAGGGCTCGCCGCGCCCGGGCCGCCCAGGGCGGCGCGCGAGGCGCAGGGCCAGGAAGAAAGGAGCCGAGCTCTATGAGCCGAGCAAGAACCAACAAGGAGAATAGGCCGAAGCGCCCGAGCACCCTCGGGCTGCTCCTCGGCGGCACAGGCGGGCGCAAGGACGCCTCGAAGGGCGCGGAGGCCGAGCGGCAGAGGCGCCGCCGGGAGCGCGACCGCTCGCGCGAGATGGCCGCCTACGTCGGCTACGACGCCATGTACAGGGACGGCATCGCCCAGGTGATGCCCGGAGTGTTCAGCCAGACGCTCGAGTTCTCCGACATCAGCTACCAGTCCGCGCGCAAGGAGGCGCGCGAGACGGCCTTCACCGTGATGAGCTCGCTGTTTAACTACTTCCCGGCGGACTCCCACGTGCAGCTCCAGGTCGTGAACGCGCCCATCCCCGCGGACGAGGTAGGCCGCAAGGTCTTCTTCGAGCCCGGGGAGCGCGCCACGGCGGGCCTCGCCGCCGAGTACAACCGCATCCTCAACGACAAGATGCGCGAGGGCGTCTCGAACCTCGTGCGCCACCGCTACCTGACCTACGCCGTGGGCGCCGACGACGTCGACGCCGCGGTGCCCAAGCTCGCGCGCATACGCGGCGACGTGGAGCAGACGCTCGCGCGCATACGCTGCTCGTCGCGCGCCCTCGACGGCGCCGAGAGACTCGAGCTTCTGCAGGGGCAGCTGCGCCCCGGGTCGCGCTTCGAGTTCTCCTGGGACAAATTGTCCCCGACGTCGGGCGCGCGCACGAAGGACTTCGTCATGCCCTCCACGCTCGACTTCAAGCCCGAGGGCAGGTCGGACTGCTTCTGCAGCGACGGGCGCTACGGCGCCGTGCTCGCCGTGCGCAGCTTCGGGTCGGTCATCGAGGAGACCTACCTCGCTTCCGTCATCGACCTGCCTCTGCCGCTCAACGTGACGCTGCACGTGCAGCCCATCGCGCAGAGCGAGGCGCTCGCGCTCGTGAAGCGCCAGATCGACTGGATGGACAAGGAGATCATCGACGAGCAGATGAGCGCCGTGAAGAAGGGCTACGACTACCAGATCCTGCCGCCCGAGCTGCGCTTCTCTAAGGAGGAGGCCGAGGAACTGCTCGACTTCCTGCGCAACAAGTCAGAGCGCCTGTTCGTCTACACGGGCCTCGTCTACACCTGGGCCGACAGCCTCGACGAGCTCGACCGCCGCGTCCAGCAGGTGACGAGCGTCGCGCAGGGCTGCACGATCGGCCTCGAGCCGCTCCACTTCCGCCAGCGCCAGGCGCTCAACTCGGTGCTCCCGCTCGGAGACAACCACGTCTCCGTGAGCCGCTACCTCACCACGGGCCAGGTGGCGATGCAGATGCCCTTCGCGAGCCAGAGCCTCGACGAGGCGGGCGGCGGCTACTACGGTCAGTCCAAGGAGAGCGGGAACCTGGTGCTGTGCGACCGCAAGCGCCTGGCGAGCCCCATGGGCTTCGTGTGCGGCAAGCCAGGCTCGGGCAAGAGCTTCTCGGTTAAGCGCGAGATAACCAACACCGTACTCGCGCACCCCGAGGACGAGGTCGTGATCTTCGACCCGGCCGGCGAGTACGGCAACCTCGTGGGCGCGCTCGGCGGCGCGAACGTCGAGCTCGCCCCGGGATGCTCGGCGGTGCTCAACCCCCTCGACACCGCCGACGTCGCGGACCGCGCCGACGCCGCCAAACTCGCATACAAGACCGACGCGGTGCTCGCGCTCTCGAGCGCGCTCATGGCCGAGGGCCGCGAGGGCCTGCCGGAGCGCGACCGCTCGATCATCGCGCGCTGCGTCGGCGAAGCGTACCGGGAGTGCGCGAAGGACGGCCGCCTGCCCACGCTCGGCGACTTCCACGCGGCGCTGCTCGCACAGCCCGAGCCCGAGGCCGCCGACATCGCGCTGCGCTACGAGCGCTACGTGAAGGGCGCCTTCTCCTTCTTCAACGGACAGAGCAACGTGGCGCTCGATAACCGCATCACCAACATCGACATGCACGGCCTCGGCCAGAACATGCGCGTGTTCGGCATGATCACGGCGCTCGAGATGGTGCGCAACCGCGTGATGGTCACACCGCCGCGCCCCAACTACACGTGGCTCTACATCGACGAGGTGCAGAGCCTCTTCGCGCACCCGACGGTGGTCGAGTACTTCGCCCGCCTGTGGCGCGAGGGGCGCAAGTTTGGCCTCATCTGCACCGGCATCAGCCAGAACACGAGCCACATGTTGGCCAACGCCGAGGCCCGCGACATGGTGCTCAACTCCGAGTTCTTCCTGCTGCACAAGCAGTCCACCGCCGACCTCGACGCGTGGGCGGAGATGCTCCAGCTATCCGCAACGGAGCGCGGCTACATCGGCGACGCCGTCAAGCCCGGCGAGGGCCTGCTCATCAGCGCCGGGATCCGCGTGCCCATCACCGACGACTTCCCGAAAGGCTCGCTCTACGACCTGTGGAACACCAAGCCCGCAGAGGTCGCCGAGCGAGAGATGCGCCGGGCGGCGCGAGAGGCGGAGGAATAGGAATGGCCGGCCCGAGCGAGGGCGGCGGGATGCTCGAGGTGGTCGGGGCGCAGCGCCGCGACGTGCTCGCCTCGGGCGACGTCGCGGAGACCGAGCGCGACGCCCTGGGAAACGTCTCGGAGGGAGCCGGCCCGCTCGACGAGGCGGGAGGCCCCGCCGCAACGGCGAAGGGGCGCCCCTCCAAGCCCGATGCTCCAGAAGGCGGGCTCGGGGACAAATTGTCCCAACCCGCCGGCGACCGGCGCGCGGCGGCCGCGATGCGCTCGCGCGTCGAGGCGGCGAAGCTGGCGATCGCCCGGGAGGCCGTCTCCCAATTCGACGACTCGGAGGAGCTCGAGGGCGCCTCAGGCATGTACGACGCGGGGCGCGCGGCCGAGAAGGCCGCGGGAAGGCTGCGGCGGAGGAAGGCGAAGAAGTCCGCCCAAGGCAGCCGCAAGGCGGCGACCGCCCTCGGCGCCCCCAAGGGAGGCGCGCGCAGCCCCGAGGCCGCCGGCGCGACGGCCTCGGCCAAGCCCCAGGCGGCCCAGGCGGCGGCGCAGGCGGCGGCGCAGGCGTCGGGCGAGGCGGCCCGCGCCGCGGGCTCGAAGGGCGCCGCCTCGGCTATCACGGGCGCGGTCTCGGGCGCAGCGCCCGCCCTGCTCGGGGCGGTGGCCGGGATCATGGCCTTCGTCGCGTGCGCGCTCGCCGTCGCGCAGCTGCTGAGCGCGCTGTTCGGCTTCTGGGACGACGCGGCCTCCAAGCAAGTCCTCGATGGACTGCCGCCCTACATCACCTACGAGATGGTCGAGGCGGCGCTCGAGTGCCAGGAGGAGTACGGGCACCCGGCGGGCTGCACCATCGCGCAGATCATCCAGGAGTCCGGGCAGGGCGACCGCATGAGCCGACTCGCAGAGCGCGACCACAACCTCTTCGGCATGAAGTGGTGGTCGGGCTACGCGGGCTGCCCGGAGGTCGCAGGCAAGGCGAACTGGGCCACCAGCGAGGAGTACGTGCCCGGCGAGCACACCCAGATCACGGCGAGCTTCATCCGCTTCACCGGCGACGCCGAGTGCGTCCGCTTCCGCAGCAGGGTCTTCCTGCAGGCCGAGCGCTACTCGGGCAACGCCCTCATCCGCGAGGCGATCGAGAGGCACGACTCGGACAAGATGGCCGAGGGGCTCAAGGACGCGGGCTGGGCGACCGACTCGTCCTACGTCGAGTCCCTGAAGTCGATCATGGCGCAATGGGGCCTCTACAGGTTCGACTCCATGACGGTCGAGGACCTGAAGGACGCATCCGCAAGCGGGAACGCGATCGTCGAGGCGGCGTACAGCCAGCTCGGCGTGCCCTACGTGTGGGGAGGCTCGACCCCCGGCAAGGCCCTCGACTGCAGCGGGCTCACGCAGTACTGCTACGCGCAGGCGGGCATCCGCATAAGCCACTACACGGGTTCCCAGTACGAGGAGCTCAGGCGCATACCGCTCTCCGAGGCGAAGCCCGGCGACATCCTCTACCGCTCGGGCCACGTGGCCATCTACATCGGCGACGACAGGTACATACACGAGCCGCGAACGGGCGACGTGTGCCGCATAGCGAGCGGCATCGGCAGCTTCAGCTGCGCGCTCACCGCGAGATAGGAGAAACCAATGCAGGGAAAGTCAAGGGTCATGGCAGCCGTCGCGGCCGGGGCGCTCATCGTGGCGCTCGGCGCGGGCGCGGCGCGCTGCGCCATCGCCCCGCAGGAAGGCGCGCAGGATAGTCCCCAGGAGCAAGAGCAGCCCGCGGCTGCAGGCGCCGACGCGGCAACCGGAAAGGCCGCCTCGGGCGCCGAGGCGCTCTGGAACACCGCATGGACGGGCGCCGACAATCCGACAGCCACGCTGCGGATCGTCGAGGGCGCCATGGTGGAGAGCGAGGGCGGCACCGAGCGCGCCTGGTTCTTCTCGGCCGAGGAGCCCTCCGAGGCCGGCGGCGTGCTCAGCGTGCCCATCGAGGTCAAGGGAACCGGCGATAAGGCGGGAGGCCTGTCGCTCATCCAGGTCTCGGGCGACGGGGACGACCGCACCCTGGCATGCGACCTTCTGACGCAGGCCTACGTGCCCCAGAAGGCGCAAGACGGAGCGTTCTCCGTGACCGGCACCGACGACCGCCTCTCCAAGGCGCTTGGCGCAGACGTCGCCGCCATCGAGGAGGCCGTCGCCGGGAAGGCGGCGGAGGTGTCCCCGCAGGCGACGGGAGCCACCTGGGACAAGGAGGTGTGGCTCGACTACGCCGGGAACGTCGCGTCGACGACCTTCACGCTCGACGACCCCGCCTCGACGGTGGTCACCGTGGTTTCGCGCGGCGGCTCGCTGGAGGCGATGTAGCCGTGCGGGCGCTTGAATCGCGACGCCGAAGGGCGTTCGCCATCTCCGCCGCGACGGCATTCGCCCTCTGCGCGCTCCTGCTCGTCCCCGCGCAGCCGGCATACGCCGACATAGCCGAGGACGTCAACGATTGGCTGTGCGGCCTTCTGCGCGACTGCTGCAACTGGATGTTCAAGGCGCAGACGGGCGTGCTCGGGTCGATCGGCGCGAACGGGATCCTCTCGGCCGACTTCGCGCACATGCTCACGAGCTCGAGCGACCTGACCATGCACGACGTCGCCCGGGGCGTATGGCAGGTTGCCATCCTGCCGATCGGGTGCGGGGTGCTCGGCCTGGTCTTCACCCTGAAGCTCATCGAGATCTCCCAGCGCATGGACGGCAGCCAGAGCCTTCCCGGCGTCAAGGAGGTCGTTTTCCTTCTCGTGTTCTTCGCCGTGTTCCTGTTCCTCATACAGAACAGCTTCGACCTGATGGCGTCGATCTACGAGATCTGCGGGCTCGCCATCGACCGAGTCGAGGCGCTCTTCGGCGCCGGAGGCGCGCTCGACCTGCCCGAGGTGTCCGTCGTCACCACCGACGACGACATCCCGTCGCTCATCGCCATGCTCGTCGTGAGCCTCATCAGCTGGGTCGTGGTGCTGGCGGCCTACGTCGTCGCCCTCGTGGTCTGCTGGGCCCGCGCGCTCCAGCTCTACATCATGGCCGCGTTCGCCCCGATCCCGCTGGCGTTCCTCGGCATGGACGCCACGCGCCAGATAGGCCTTGGCTACCTGAAGAGCTTCGGGGCGGTCTGCATCGCCGGCGTCATCATCCTCGTGCTGCTCATATCGTTCCCGCTCGTGCTCGGCGGGCTCACCGGGGCGAACCCCGGGACGGGCACCCCGGCCGACGCGGTCGCGAACGGGCTCACCTACGCGCTGCAGTACCTGGCCATGTGCGTGCTGCTCATCCTGGCCCTCGTGAAGAGCGGCTCCTGGGCGCGCGACATCGTGAGCGGCTTCTAGCGGAAAAGCGAGGAAGGGGGCGGTCGCCATGAGATAGGGGCACCGCGCCGGGGCACGCGTCCCGGCGGATGAAGACAAGGACCGATTGAAAACGAAAAGGAGGAAAGACATGGAAGAGAGGAAGAACGTGTACCTCTCGCTGCACAAGAGCTTCGTGCGCGAGGGCATCGAGTACACCGACCGCGCGACCGGCGAGGCCAGGACCTTCAACTCGGCGACCCTTCCCAAGGGCACCGTCGTCGACGGCGTGGACGTGGGAGGCTACGAGTTCAGCCCCATGTTCGTGAACGAGAGTCGCTTCAAGGGGGCCGACTTCAGAGACATACCGCTGCTCGCGAACCGCGAGGTGTGGCTGAGGAAGACGGTGATGGGCCCGGACGGCCAGCCCGAGCTCGACGAGGGCGGCCGCGCGGTCAAGGACACCGTGAAGGTCATGCCGGCGCAGCTCAAGGAGGCCGTTGACGCAGGTCGCTCGCGCTACCTCGCGGAGCGCGCCGAGCACGCCCGCCAGGCGAGCCGCGCCGCCGAGCACGAGGCGCCCCGCGCCCAGCGAAGCGTCGAGAGATAGGGAGGCGGAAAGATGAACGCAGCGAAAGACTGCACCCTGCAGGAAAAGCTCCTCCGATGCGCCATGGCGCTCATCCTGGCGGCGGGGGCGCTGCTCGCCTCCGTGGCGGCCTCGCCCGCCTACGCCGCGCCGAGCACGGTCGACGTGTCCATCGGCGGCAAGATCCCCTACGGCGGCTTCGCCACCACGTGGATGAGCGCCGACGGCAACATCGCCTACTGCGCCGAGCCCTCGTCCCCGACGCCCGCGCCGGGCTCCTACTCGACGAGCCCCGTGCCGAACGCCGACGTGACCGCGGCCATCTGGTACTCGTTCGGCTCTCCCGGCTTCGACGCGTCGATGTTCCCGGGCAGCTGGTACGACGGTGGCGGCTGGGACGACGCCAAGTACGCGGCTGCGAGCCACGTGCTCATCGCCTACGCCTACTCGGGGTCCGAGTCGGCGGCCACGCACGGCACGAGCTCCGAGTTCTCCTCCTGGGCGAAATCCGAGCTGATCGGCGGAACCTTCGCCAAGATGAAGGCGGACGCCGGCAAGGTCTCCGCCGGGTTCGAGGCGTTCTGCGTCAGGACCGGCGGCGGCTCCCAGACGCTCGTGAGCTTCAGCTGGTCCGCAGGCGGCGTCAAGGTCGCCAAAGAGGACTCCGAGGCGGGCGCCGAGCCCCAGGGCGACGCCTCGCTCGACGGCGCGAGCTTCTCCGTAGTGAACGAGACCGGCCGCTACGTGCTGGTCGGCGGCAAGTACTACGCCGACGGCGAGGCCTGCGCCACGATCAAGACTGTGCCCGAGGACGGGTCGCACGTCGCCGCGACCGGCGCCGACGCCCTGCCCGCGGGCAGCTACCGCATCGTCGAGTCCGGAGCGCCCGAGGGCTACGACGCCAGCGACGCCTCCGTCGCGTTCACCGTGAAAGCCGGCGAGGTGCGCGACCTCACGGGCGATCCCGTGACCGACGAGGTCTTTCGCGGCGGCGTGCAGGTGACCAAGTCCGACAAGGAGCTGCAGGCGTCCGAAGCACTCGCGGGCAGCGGCCACAAGGAGGCGCCTGGTGAGCACCCCGGCCTCGACGGGATCGAGTTCACTGTCACGAACCGCTCGGCGCACAAGGTCCTCGTTGACGGCGAGTGGCGCGAGCCGGGCGAAGCCGTGGCGACGCTGACCACCGCATGGAACGACGAGGCCGGCGCCTACACCGCCCAGACCGCGGCCAACGCCCTGCCGTGCGGAACCTACGACGTGCGGGAGACGGCGACCAACGGGAGCTACCTGCTGACCGACGGCGAGCCCCGCACCTTCGAGGTTCGCGCCAACGGCGAGGTCGTAATCGCCTCCGCGGACGGCGCCGCGCTCGAGTTCCGCGACCAGGTGGTGCGCAACGACCTCGAGGTCTCCAAGAAGAGCGAGTCCGACAACGCCGGCCTCATGGTCCCGTTCGCCATCGAGAACGCGGCCACCGGCGAGACGCACGTGCTGGTGACGGACCGCAACGGCGACGCGTCCACCGCGAGCAGCTGGAACAGGCACTCGAGGGACACCAACGTCAACGACGCCCTGCTCGGCCATGAGGGCCCGATTGCTGCCGCCGACATGGACCCGAAGGCCGGCATCTGGTTCTCGCTCGGCGAGGACGGCTCCTCGGCGCCGGTCGACGACTCGCTGGCGGCACTGCCGTACGGCGCCTACACCATGACCGAGCTGCGCTGCGAGGCCAACGAGGGCCTCGAGCTCATCACCAGGAGCTTCTGGATCGAGCGCGACTCGACGGTAGCCAAGGCCGCGTGGATGGGCCTCGACGATCAGGAGGGCCCGCGCATCTCCACCACAGCAAAGGACGGGGCGGACGGCGACAAGGACGTCTCGGCCGACGCCGAGGCCATGGTCGTCGACGCGGTGGCCTACGAGGGGCTGAAGGCCGGCGAGGAATACGAGCTCTCAGCAACCCTCGTCGACAAGGCGACCGGCGAGCCCGTGGCCGATGCCTCGGGCAAGCCCGTGGGGGCCAAGGCCGAGTTCGCGCCCGCGCTCTCGACGGGCAGCCAGGACGTAGAGATCTCTTTCGACGCGGGCCTGCTCGGCGGCCGCGACCTGGTCGTGTTCGAGAGCCTTCGCAAGGACGGCGCCGAGGTGGCGTCGCACGCGGACCTCTCCGATGAGGGCCAGACTGTCCACGTCGCCGTCGAGGTGGGCACCCAGGCGGCTGACGCCGCCGACGGCGACCAGGTCGTCGAGGCCGGCAAGGCAAAGGTCGTCGACACGGTGGCCTACAAAGGCCTCGTTCCTGGCGAGACCTACATCGCCGTGGGCACGCTCATGGACAAGGGCACCGGAGAGCCGTTCCTCGACAAGGACGGCAACGAGGTGACCGCACGCACGCCCTTCGAGCCCGAGGTGCCCTCCAGCACCGTCGAGGTGACCTTCGAGTTCGACACCGAGGGCCTGGCCGAGGGAGACGAGTTCGTCGTCTTCGAGAAGGTCCTGGATTCCGCCGGCAACGTCGTTGCGACCCACGAGGACATCGACTCCGCCGAGCAGAGCGTCGTCGTGGACAACCCCGACACGCCCGAGGTGCCCGAGGAGCCCTACGCCAAGACCGGGGCCGACGCCCCCGACGGCACCGGCTACGCCGTGGCCGCAGGCATCGCTCTAGCAGCTGCGGCGGGCGCGGGCGGAGCGCTCGCGTACCGCAAGCGCAAGACGGCCGGTGCAGGTAAGGACGCGGCAGCCGAAGAGCCGGAAGAGTAGCGGCGCCGCATCGATACCGAACCGGAGGCCCTGGGCGCCCGCCCGGGGCCTCCCCTGCGAACGGGGGAGGACATGAACAAAGGGAAAGCCGCTACGGCACTCGCCATTGCCGTAGCGTTGCTGGCGCTGGCGGCGCTCGCCGTCCTGCCGCTGCCCGAGAGGAGCCCGTACGAGATGCACGAGGTTCCTACTGCGGAAGAGGACGCGGCAATGGAGGCTCAAGAGACGGGAGGCGGAATCGACTGGGACGCCCTTCCCGCCTCCGTCGTCGCTTGGGTGCGCGTGCCGGGCACGACCGTCGACTACCCGATCGTCCAGGGCCGGCCCGAATCGCCCGACTTCTACCTCACGCACGACGCCGGCGGCGAAAGATCAGCGTGGGGCGCTCCCTACATCGATGCCGGGTGCGCGCAGGGCGCCGAGAGCCCGCTCGTCATCGTCTACGGGCACCATATGTCCGACGGCACCATGTTCGCGCCGCTCGCGCAGTACTCGTCGCGCGGTTTCGCCGAGGGGCACCGCACCATCCGGGTCTACACCCGCGAGAATGCGATTGAGCTCGAGGTCTTCGCGGCTGACGTGGTCGACGCGAGCTCGGAGGGCAAGCGGACCAACTTCGCCGGCGCTGCGGAGCTCGACGCCTACCTCGGGGACAAATTGTCCCAGTGCGAGGTCGTCCTGGAAGATTCGGCGGACGTCGCGCATGCCTGGGCCTTCGTGACGTGCAGCTACCAGACGAGCAACTCCCGCACCGTGGTCTATGCGAAGGAGGTGGAAGCATGGGATTCGCGCCCTTCGGAATAGGGCTCCTCATGGGGCTCCTCACGCTCACGGCCTACGCCTGCTGCGCAGCCGGCGACGACGACCGAGACTAGGACTTGCAGATCGAAACTACAACCGAATATGGCCCTTCGACCCCTTGCCGCTATATCTCGGCAAGGGGTCTTGCATGTGGTGAGATAATTTACGCACTTGATAGAAACAAGACGCTGCCGACTGCTTCTCGATAAGCTTCCGGTTGTCCATGAACAGAGGTGCGCAATTGGGAAAGATTAAGCTGCAAGACGTCAAAAAGGCTATCGACATCGGAAAAGACGTTCTGCCCTTCGTTGAGCCCGCTGTGAACAAATACGGGCCCGCTCTGATCGACTGGGGGCAGCAAAGGGGGAAGCAGGCGGCAGATAGCCTGGGAGAAGCCAGGGACTCATTCCTTTCAAAGGGTCGGGCAATCAAAGACAAGAAGGAGCAGCAAAAGTCACTCGAGGCATCCCGCAAGAAGGCCGTGGCAAGCTCGCTTCCGCCGATCTCCGCAAAAGATTTCTTCGAGAACTTCGAGAACAACGTCTCCAGCGAAGCCGACCTCAGCGATGGGTACATGGCGATCGCCGGCTGCTACGCCGTCGTCACGATGAAATCGGCACGAGAGAAAGACCCTTCCGTCTACGAGGACGTCTATGTCGGTTGCGGCAAATCCATGGGCTTCAGCATATACACACAGCTTTGCGGCTTCGGCAACGTCGACGTCTACGCCGACTTCAAGTTCAAAAGACCCATGATGATCCTGCTCTTCCCGTGTGAGGAGAAAGACCTCGAGAGCCGCTATGAGACCCTCGTCAGGGATCTTCAGGCCGAGAGCTCGTACAACAAATGGGATGTCCTGGCACGCTCCGACGAGGCGAGATAGGCGCTAAGAGCATGAGCGACAAAGAACTTGCGCCGATTAGCGTCGAGGTTGTTGCGATCGACGACCTCAACAGTATCAAGGTCATCGCGAACACCAATACGAGCAAAGAGAACAACGTCGGCATCGGAGAGCGGGCGGACGCCTTTCTCGGCCTCGCCTCGGATGTCATAGACCTCGTCGAGGGAAAGCAGCTCTACAAAGTCGAGGTCCCCGAAGGCTACAGCCTTAAGGACCTCGTCGCCTCGAAGAAGGATCCGGAAGCGGTGAGGGCCCTCGTCCGAGACCCAAAGGGTCGCCTGAGCGGCGACGTCTCGCTCAAAGCCACCGGGGTCAGCCCCGCGCAGATCGCCAGCATCGGCCTTGCCGCGGCGGCGATGGTTGTCGGCCAGGCGTACATGACCGAAATCAGCGACAGCCTCCGGCGCATCGACGCCAAGCTGGAATCGATCGCCTCCATGATCGCCGGAGATCAGAAGGCGAAGGTCAAAAATGCCCTGGATATCGCCAGAACCTACGCAGCCCTTCATGACGATTACCTCCAAAAGCCCGCCGAGGCGCGCCAGGCGGCAAGAAACGAGATCGAGGGCAGATACAACGACGTCGGCCAGGTAATCGATTGGATTACCGAGCAACTCGCCGGCGTCGAAGACGGGGTCAGGGGCGCCGCCGAGCGCGAGAAGGACCTCGAACCGTTGCTTAAAGAGATCCAATCCTACGAGGCTCAGTTCGGCATGTGCCTCCAGGCCTTGTCGGCGCTCGCCATGACGCGCATGTACTACGACGGCAGCATGGACGACCGCAGCGCCCTCATCGAAGAGCAGCGGATCCTCGACAAATCTCAGGGCTTCCTGAAAAAGAGGCAGGTCCTCGCCGCGCTCATGGAGATGAAGATCGGGGGCATGAAGGGGGCGCCTATCGCGCTTCCTCGCGGCACCCAGGGGAACGCCCTCAAGAGGCTGGTCTCCCAGACGCCTAGAGCCGCCGCAAAAAAGCAGCTCCTCGAGGCTAAGGTTGAGATGCGCACGAGCCTACGCTCGGGAGAGTCGAAACTGAGGTCCGAAGCCGAAGATCGAAAAGGCGAGATCGAACGTATCGCAGCGGCATCCCGGACAGCCAGGACGCTGCTCACGGACGGAACCGACTGCTGGCTCATCGACGATCAGAAAGATTAGATGCCAAGAAGAAGAGGCGGGCAATTGCCCCCCTCTTCTCACATCACCCACTTGAACACGGCGCGGAACAGCCAGACGAAAAAGCCCAGCGTGACCTTAAGCGCCGCCATGAGGAACCTACCAAGCCTCTTCATCGACGTCACCCCAATCTTCCTTGACCTTACGCACGCCCTCCTCGGCGTCCTCTTCCTTCTCTTCCGCGAGCAGCCTCGCCAGCTCGTCGGGCACGCCCGGGACCTCCGCCCTCCCCAGCGCGCGCTGCAGCTCCCTTATCTGCGACTTCAGCGGTTTTGAGGGAGGGCCCACGTGCTCGCGGTAGCAGGCGCCAATCGCGGTCGAGTCGCACAGGTATCCCCGCACCCGGGCGAACGCCTCGTCGCCGTCGAGCAGGACGCGGCGGGCGCGCCCGAGCTCTGCCTCCGAGGCCAGCATGAAGCGCCACCCGCGGGACCTGCGCGCCGCCGGGATGCCGTCCGCGGGCGCGTCGGCGCGCCAGTCGTCGCGTACCTGGTGCCAGTTCGCCGTGAGCCAGAGCCCCTTCTCGGGCTCCTCGCGCATCTCGAGCTCGAACTCCGTGAGCATGTTCGCGCCGGAGAACGGCGAGCCCTCCGTGAACGAGAGCGTGTCGAACAGCGTCGTCCTGCCGCCCTCGTACTCTATCCTCACCATCATCTCCGGCCCCTTTCCCTGCGCTGGTCCTGCTGGACCCGCTGCCGCTCGGCGGCGAGGATGCGCTGTTGCTCGTCCTCGCGGCGGCCGTCGCGCGAGCTTCCTTCGGCAGCATTGCGCCCGCGATCGTCCCCATAGCGGATCTTGAGGGGCATGAGCCCGTTCTCGGCCATGTAGGCGCGCGCAGCCTCGAGGCGGCGGTACCCCTCGCCACCCGCCTGGCCGCGCCGCTCGAGCGTCGCCATCCTGAGACCGAACTCCTCAATCGACTCGACGTCGAACTTCGCGCACGTCTCGAGCGCCGAGGAGAGCCTGCTCAGCTCCGAGAGGTCGTTGAGCTCGAGGGCCCGCTCGGCGGCCTCGCGGATCCGCGCGGTGCTCGCGTCCGTGGGGCGGTAGGCGTCTTCGCGCTCGAAGCGCCGGCGCAGCATCTCCTTGCCGTAGACGAAGCCCAGGCGCTCGCCGGTTACCTTCTTGGACGGCTCCTCCGCCAGACTGAACACCCAGTCGTCCCGCCGCGCCTTGGCCGAGTTGTCGGCGACGTGCACGCCCAAGGCGTCGAGGATGCCGAGGAACTCCGCCTCGTCGCGCGCCGTGGTCTTGGCGAGCGCGACGCGGGCGCGGATGTCGCCGACCCACGAGTAGCCGCCAGAGCGCATGATCTCCTTCTCGGCCCGGCCCAGGTAGACGTTCCTGCGGCTCCTGGGCCCGCCCGCGCCGGCATGCCCGCGCGCCCTCGAGGGAGATTCGGGCGACCGGTCGTTGGAGAGCCCGGACAGCCCGCGCTCGCGCGCCATGTCCTGCAGGTCTCGGTTGAGGTCCTCGGGGTGCCGGGTCTGCATGCGGTAGCCGGTGCGGAGGTTCGCGTTGTTCATGACGATGTGCGCGTGCGGTATGCCGCGGGCGTTGTCGTCGTGGTAGACGATGGCGATCTCGTGGTCGCCGAAGTGCTTGAGCGCCCACGAGCACGCGAGCTCTCGCAGCGCAGCCAGGTCGATGTCGTCGCCAGGGTCCGGCGAGAGCACGAAGTGCTTGAACGTGCGCGCGGGCTTTCCCCTCCAGGGTGCGTCCGTGCCGAACGCGGCGCGCGTGGCGTCCATCTCGGCGTCCCAGGCGCAGGCCTCCTTGGCCTCGTCTCCCAGCGCGCCGGCGTCGCGCTCGTCGTAGCTCAGGTTGAACAGGTCTCGCGCCAGGGCGCGGCCTCCCTTCTCGAGGTAGCGGCGGATGCCGCCCGTCGAGCCGTGGCCGCTTATCGGCTTCAGGATCGGCATGGCGATCCCTCCACGAGCGAGTCGGCCCCGATGCGCCCGAGCTCGGCCGCCATCTCTCGGGCCGCACCGTTCACGTCGGCGAGCTCCCGCTCGATCGTCGGGATGCTCTCCGCGACGAGGTCGCGGTCGACGTGCCCGTGGCGGGCGTGGAAGTTGATGAGGTTCATCGCGTGCACGGCCTGGTTGTAGTGGTAGCCCCACTTCGTGAGCTCCCGCGACATCGCCCATAGGGCCCTGCGGTCCACGAGTATGCGGTGCTCGTCTCCCGCGTTGGCCTCCGTCGACAGCGGTATGCGCACGAGGTAGCGCAGGTACTCAGACTTGCTGAGGCCGGCGCGCTCGCACCGCTCGCAGAGCGCGTCGTAGTCGCCTCCCTCCATGCGGAACGTGACGCGGCGCTCCTTGCCTTTGACGGCGCCGGCTTCCTCTTCCATGGCGGATTCCTTTCCTCGGGCCCGCCGCGCGGCGGGCGCGTCTCTCTAGGGGCGCGGGGGATCCCCCGCAGGCGGCGGCCCGGCCCGGGCGCCGCCTCTGGGACCGGGCCTCGCGCAAGCGGGCTCCCGAACGGCCCGCGGCATGACAGGTCCGAGGCCGCCCGGTCCCCAAGTGCTATGGACGCCCGACGGGATGTCGGACGCCATAGGCTACTTGCTGGATTTCGAATGCGAGGCCCTTCTTCGAACCTTCCGGGCTCCTGCGCCCGACTCCGCGTAGGGCGCGGTCATGAGCGCCATCTCCCGCAGCAGCGAGAGGTCGGCCGCGCTCGGGCTCTCGGGCGGGCTCTCGAGGAAGTCGGCCACGAGCCTCGCTGCCTTGGAGATGCGCCCGTCGGGGCCGGCCTGCGTTTTACTCTCGCTCCTCACGTAGTCGGAGAGCTCCCGCTTGGTGCGCCGCCAGGGCTCCATTGCGGCGTGCATCTCCGCCTGGCGCTCCTTCGGCATGCCCGCGAGCGAGCGCACCGCCTCGGCGCTGAGGTTGCCTCGGTCGGCCTCGGCGGCCCACTCGGGCGAGAGATCCTCGGCGATACGGCGGGCCAGCCTCTCCTCGCGCGCGATGGTCTTGCCGGAGACCTTGCGGCCCGTCTGCCGCTCGATGATGGCGGCCTTCACGTCGTCGACGCGCATGCCGGAAAGCGACGGGTCCTCGGAGCGCAGGCGCACGGCGTCGCCCCTGAGCGCCTCCGTCGCGGCTGCGCGCTCGGTCACGGTGAGCGCGCGGGTGAAGTAGTTCGCGGCGTGGAGCAGCGTCACCGCCCGCTCGTCGTCGATGCCCTCGATCACGCGGCAGGGCATCCTCTCGTAGGCGGGGTCGTCCTTCGCGAGGAGCGCATAGGCGGCCTTGCGCCGGTGCCCGGAGACCATCTGCCACGAGCCGTCGCCGACCTTTCGCACGAGCGGCAGGTCGGTGAGGCCGTCCTCGCGTATGGACTCGGCGAGCTCGGCTATGCCGGCCGGGTCCATGGAGTACGCGGCGTTCGCCGGGTGGTCGGCGATGTCGGCCACCGCGATCTCGGACACCGGGTAGCGCCCGCGGGTGCGCGACGCGCCGTCGAGAAGCCCCGTGATGGTGAAGCCCGCGGCCACCTGCCTAGGCGAGCTCACGGCATACCTCGTCTGCGAGCGCCTCGTAGTCGCGCGCGGGGCGGCTCCCCGGCTCGAAGGCCGCCACCGGCTTCCATTGCCAGCTGCCCTCGCAGACCTTGCTGCTCGCGTGGATGACCGTCTCGAACTGCTCGCCCGGGAAGAACCCGTCGAGCACGGCCGCGCCCGTTGCCTCGGCGTTGGTCATGCGGCCGGGCACGCAGGTGCGGAGAATCTTCCAGCGGGGCGTCGGCATGCGGAGCGCGTCGGCGATGGAGCGCGTCGCCTCCACGGTGAGCGCCGTGCCGCGCATCACGGTGGAGTCGAGCTTCACGGGGATGATGACCATGCCGCTCTCCGCTGCGGCGAGGTAGGCGTTGAAGGCGAGCCTGCGCATCACGGGGCTGCAGTCGATGAGGCAGGCGTCGTAGGAGCCCGAGGCGTCGTCGAGGGCGAACTTGAGTCGCTGCTCGCGCAGGAGCATCTCGTTCTGGTCGACGAGGTCGATGGTCGAGGCCACCACGTCGAGGTTCTCCCCGGCGGCGTAGGCGACCTCCTCCACGGGCGCGCCGCCGTAGAGCAGCTCGACCGATGTGCGCCGCTCGGATGCGGCCCGGTCGTAGAGGCCGAAGAAGTCGGTTGCCGACGCCTGTGGGTCGAGGTCGACGAGCAGGGTCCGGAGGCCCCGGGCGGCGAAGATGGCCGCCAGGTTCACGGCGGTAGTCGTCTTGCCGACGCCGCCCTTGTAGTTGGAAATGGCTATCGTGCGCATGGGTCGCGTCCTCTCTAGCGTGTAGCGTGGGGCGCGCCTCGCCGCATCCGGTCCGGCGCGCCCCGAGTCTCGGAGCGTCGGGACAAAACCGTACGGATTTGTCCGACAAGCGGAGTGTACCACGAAAACGTACGAATATGTACGCTTTCGTGGTACAGGGGCCGGATTCGGGGAAACCCGGCCCCGGGAGCCCGGGGCCGGGCGCGCCGCCTAGGAGAGCGGCTCCATCTCGCCGAAGCAGTTGACGTGGTGGCGCAGGAGCGCTCGGTTCTCCTTGACGACCATCATCGCCACCTCGTCGAAGCGGACCGGCGTGTCGGCGTAGTCGTCGCCGTTGCCGGCGAGCCACGTCGCCGCCAGCGCCTCGCGCAGCCCGCGCGCCCTGTGGACCTCGGGGAAGCCGTCCGTCCCGATCCGGACCGTGGCGTCGACGAACACCAGGGTCCCGTCCTCGTCCACCGCCACGAGGTCGATCCCGCCGATGCCCTCGGGCCCCTGCCAGGCCTCGTCGACGATCTCGTAGCCCTTGCGCTCGAGGAAGGCCTTGACCGCGCCCATCGCCTTTTCCTTCATGTCGTTCATGTCTTGCTCCTTAGACTCTGAGGCCCGCCCCTGTGGCGTGCCTTGCGTCGCGTGAGTCGCATGCAGCGCGGGCGCGCCGGCAAGGGAGGAAGCGAAGTCGGGCGTGGTTATAGAAATCTCCCGACGTCAGTTTTTCGCGTTGTTCGCGCGCGGAGCGCATGGGGCGAAGAACCCGAAAAAGTGTCGCGGCCCTTGCTGGCCGCCCGCCGGCGTGCGACCCTGCGCGTCCAAGGAGCGCCAGGGCGGGTTTCGAGTCGGAGGGGCGGAGGCGTGCGGTATGGAATCGGGCATGGGCGCCGGGGCTTCCGGACATGGGATGCGATCTGTCGGCGATTGCTGGGGCGCTCGCGAGGGTTACGTCGGGACGTCGCGTGGAGGACGGAGGCGCGTTTCCGAGTCGCGGCGCCGCTACCCTAATCGGGACGGCCTCTCCCGTGCCGCTCACGGTCGATATGCTCACGGGGCCGCTGGCGGCAGGGCGGCTCTCCATGCGGAACGGCTACGGTGCTGCGCAGCACGTCCGTCGGAAGAAGGAGGACGGCTGATGATAGGCATCAACGAGAAGGACGAGCGTCGCGAGCTGCTCGACGCGGTGGCAGATGCGGGAAGGCTGGCGAGGGGGCTGGACCAGCTGCTCGAGTCCATGGCGCACGCCGACCAGCTGGACCCTCTCGACGTCGAGGGCATACTGGCCCTGAGGTCGATAAGCGAGAGATGCGCCGAGCGCATCGAGGACGCCGCGCGCATCCTGGAGGCTGCAGAACGAGGTCTTTTATGCCGAACTCTCAACGCCGCCCGTCGAAAAGGAACGCTCCGCTCTCGGCGGGGAAGCCGTCGCGTTGCCCGCCCCGCCTCTTCGATTCCGGCAGGCGCCCGGAATTGGGGCGCCCTTGGTCAGCTTAGCCCGTTGATGGTCTCCTCGAGCTCCACCATGTAGGCGACTATCTCATCGATGCTCGGGTAGCTGCCGAACAGCATCGGCCTCATCGAGGCGTAATCGGCTGCCAGCTCGTCGAGCCTGCCCTTTGGAGGGGCGAGCCTGAGCGTGCCGGGCCTCGCGTCGGCCAGCTTGGCCCACGGCGTGCGGTAGAACTTCTCTTTGAACCTGACGACCTGTTCAAGGAGGCCAGGCTGCGCTACGGCGCGGCCGAGCACGAACGAGTGGCCGAGGCGGTACATGTCGTAGTAATGGCGGGAGTAGCGCCTGGGCATAGCCTTGCCCTCGGGCCTGTTGGCCTCCTGGTGCAGGATGGTGGCCTTCTCCCAAAACGTGCGCTCGGGACTCGCGGTGCGCACCGTGGTCGACAGCTCGGGCCCGAACGGAACCACGTCCGCCGCGTACGGGGTTATCGCCGCCTCCTCGGAGGGCGACCATGCCGCCATGGGTCCTATCTCCAGCTTGATGGTGTCGAGCGTGCCCGCCGACTCGTAGGAGCGCGGGTAGTCGAAGTACACGGTCTCCTCCTCGGCCCCGCACCTAACGGATGCTTCGGTGCCGAGGGACTCGGAGAGCGTAGCCCTGAGCTTCGGAGCAAAGGCGTCGGCCAGGAAGGCGTTCGTGCGCTCGATGCTGTCGGCCTTGAACCGCTCCTGCGCCGAGTTGCTGCGCGGCTCCCACGGTTCGTCCTCGCCGTAGCCCAGGAGCCGCCAATCGAGTATGAGGTCGATGTCCTCCGAGAAGCGCTCGATGAGCCCGAAAGCCTTCGACAGGCTCGTGCCGCCCTTGAACACCATGGACTCGGCGAAGCCGCTTCTGTGGAAAAGGTGGTCCAAGGTGTAGCACACCCAGAAGTCCTTCTCGACGACGGCCGGCGCAAGCGCCATCCTCTGCGCGACGGCCTCGAAGACCAGTCTGCGCTCGCCGGTCGAGGCCCTAGCGATTCTGTCCATGCTTCGCCTCCCATATCTTCTTCGCGGCGTCGGCAACCCAGGAGGTGAGCCCCGCCGACTCTTCCAGGAACGCGCCGACCTGCTCTTCCGTGAGGTTGCGCGCGAGCGTTCCGATTTCCTCGTCGCCCACGTTATCGCGCCCGAGCGCCTTGAGGGCCTGCACGATGGTGCAGGTGATCTGCGAGCAGTCGAGCAGGTCGCGGTTGGCGCGGTGCCGGAGCTCGATATCGTACGGCCCGTACTCGTAGCGCTTGTACGGACCGCTGCTGACGTAGACGAGCTTTGCGGGCACCTGCGTGTCGAGGCCCAGCGCATTGAGCGCTGCGTCGCCGGACGGTGCGACGATCCACTTGTTGGCACGGGCGACGGCGCGCACGACCTCGTCGGCGCTGGCCGGCACCTCGGTGCCCATGAGCGCGCTGCGCTCCGGCGCGTAGTAGACGCCGCGGATGGCGCGGGCGATCCCTCCCTTTGCATGCAAGCGCCCGAGCGCGTTGGCGGCATTGCGCCGGCCTGCGACGTCGGAGAAGTCGGCGGCTGTGAAGGCCCTGCCGGCGCCGAAGCTCTCTATGCGCTTAGCGATGGCCTCTGCTTCTGTCATAGCGTTCCTCCTTTTTGATGAAAATAGTATATACCTTTTTCATCAAATTGCCTCTGATTGCCTTGGTCGCCCACGCATCGCGCCTGCGGCCCCTCGCCGCGCCGGCACGCGCGCGTGCGCCCGGAAGCGGTTGCGCCTCCCAATCGCGGCCCGGGATTAGCATCGAGACATCCCGAAGAAATCGTCGCTGGGCCCCTTCTCGCGCTTTGCGCGCCTTCCGGGCGGCGGCGCCTCGCCGAACCCGTTGAAGATCTCCATGACCAGGGCGAGCTGCCTTTGGAGGTCCGCATCAAGCTCATCGGCGTCGCACACGGCGAGGAG
Source organism: Eggerthella sp. BIOML-A1 (assembly GCF_009875595.1). NCBI lineage: Bacteria > Bacillati > Actinomycetota > Coriobacteriia > Eggerthellales > Eggerthellaceae > Eggerthella > Eggerthella sp. BIOML-A1. The sequence goes on from NZ_WWRZ01000009.1 coordinate 39,041, forward strand.
CCGCTCCGCCAGGCTCTTCATGGAATCGCGCAGCGCCCGTTGCGTCCGCGACGACGGCCTCACCGTTATCTCGGTCCCGGTCAGCCTCGCCATGATGTAGTCCTGCCTGCTCATGCCGCTCCAGGCGGCCATGTTGGCGATCAGCTCGTACTCCTCCGGGGTGCAGCGGAACGCCATCGTCTTGCTGCGCTTGCGGGCGCCGTTCTCGCACGGCATCCTATTCGCCCCTCAGCTCGGAGAGCGCGTCGGCGATCTGCGCGCGCTTGGCGGGGAAAAGGTGCGCGTAGCGGTATGTGATGTCGATGGCCTCGTGTCCCACGCGCTCGGCGATGTCGAGGGCGGAGAAGCCCATGTTGATGAGCAGGCTCACGTGGCTGTGGCGAAGGTCGTGGATGCGTATCCGCTTGACGCCCGACGCCTTGCAGCCGCGGTCCATCTCGTGCACGAGGAAGTGCTTCGTGAAGCCGAAGAGCCGCTCGTCGGGCGCCACGTCATCGCGCATCTCGATGAACTCCGCCATCTCGTCGCGAAGGAACGCGGGCATCTTGATCGTGCGCACCGATTTGCGCGTTTTCGGCTTCGTGACCACGTCCTCGCCGCGCAGCCGCTGGTAGGACTTGTTTATGCGCAGCTCGGACGTCTCCATCAGGAAGTCCGAGGGCGTGAGCGCCATGAGCTCGCCGCAGCGTATGCCCATCCAGTAGAGCACCTCGAAAGCGTAGAAGGCGAGCGGCTTGTCGGAGATGGCCTCCGAGAAGCGGAGGTACTCGTCCTTGGTCCAGAACTGCATCTCGCCGGCCTCCTTGCTGCCCATCTTGTCCACCTTGTGAACGGGGTTCTTCTCCAGGTTGTAGTAGCGCTCTGCGTGGTTGAAGATGGCGTTGAGCTGGTTGTTGATGATCCTCAGGTACGTGGGCTTGAAGCCGTCCCCGTCCGGCCTTGTTGACCCCGTGAGGGAGTTCTGCCACCTGACGATGTCGACGGGCCGTATGTCGCACATGCGCATGTCGCCGAAGAACGGCAGGAGCTTGCTCTGGATGATGTTCTCCTTGGTGAGCCAGGTGTGCTCGCGGACCCTCGGCCTCACCTCCGCCTCGTAGACATTGCAGAAGTCGGCGAAGGTCATGTCCATGGCGTCGTCCTTGAGGGCCTTGAAGTTCTTCTCCCACAGGAGCGCCTCTAGCTCGGTCTGGAAACCCTTCTTCGTCTTGTGCCGCTTGGCCCCGCGCGCGTCGCGGTAGTAGAACTGCACGTAGAAGAGGCCCGTCTTCTTGTCCTTATAAGCTGGCATCGTCCACCTCCGGGAAGTAGCGGGCATCGAACAGGTCGCTGCGGACGCGTCCGCGGATCACCACGCGCCCGAGGGCCTCCTGCTCCCTGTTCATCTGGCGGATGACCTCGTAGGCGCTGCCTTTCTTGATCTTCAGGCGCTCCGCCACCTCGTCGGCGGTGAGCATGCTCGGCCTCGGCGTCTTTGCCACCGGCTGTTCCATCTTGGACCTCCTGTCTATCCGTACGTATTCGTACGCTCGTATTCCTGAGAATAATCGTACGTATCTGTACTGTCAATAGAATTGCGTACAAACTCGTACGCTGATAGAATGGTCGGCGATGGAATCTACAGGAGGGCACATGGCGACAGGCGACAACATTCGGCGGTATCGCAAGGCGAAGGGCTTTACGCAGGCCCAGCTCGCCGATGCCGTGGGGCTCACCGAGGGTGCGATCAGGCACTACGAGAGCGGCATCCGCGCGGTGAAGCCAGAGCTGCTGGAGGAGATCGCGAAGGCGCTCGAGGTCTCCGTGGGTGCGCTCAAAGACTACGGAATCGAGACATCGCGCGACCTCATGGCTCTGTTGCTGCAGTTGGAGGAGGACTATGGCCTCGTGCCCGGCGACGGCGGCATGGGCCTGGCGGTCGACCCCGGGGCGCCGCATGCCGCAAAGCTTGCGCAGTCGATCAAGACCTGGGCGGAAAAGCGCGCTGAGCTTGAGCGCGGAGAAGTCGACGAGGCCGCTTACGCCGACTGGAAGGCATCTTTCTGATATCTTCCCAGGTAAATTGACGTTTCCTTGCGAACAGCCTCCGGTTCTCCGGGGCTGTTCCATTATTCCCGTATGAAATCCGCTCCCCAGAAGCCCTGTTCGGGGAATAATTGCATGCCCGAGTACGGCAGAGTACGCGGCGTTATTCGGCGGTATTCGGGGTTCTCGAAACTGCGGAAACCGATTATCGCGTTTTATTATTCCCGTTTGTTGACCTGGGCAAATGAAATCGACGAGGGCTTGAATCCGCCTCGCAGTTTCAACTCAGTTTCGACCGTTCGAAATCGGCCTTCGGGGGACCCGAATTGTGAATTATTCCCGCAGGGCCCAATTATTCCCGTACCGCCGAGTACTCCGCCGTACCGCCCAGTAGGGGTATGCGGGAATAATTGGGTCGTTTTCCCAGGTAGAGATGTAAAAAGAAAGCCCTCGAACCAGAGGGTTCGAGGGCTGTTATTCCCACTATTTCGCTGGTGGCTTCGTCCTGCGGCGATGCCGAAACAGTATCAGGCGGTACTCGGCAGCACCAAAACGCGAGTTCAGAAGCCAGTTCTCGCTATTCCCACTCAATCGTCGCGGGCGGTTTGCTGGTGATGTCGTACGCTACCCGGTTCACGCCCGGGACTTCGGCTACGATGCGGCCCGACACTCGGGCCAGCACCTCGTAGGGCAGCTTCGCCCAGTCGGCCGTCATCGCGTCGCTCGACTCCACGGCGCGCAAGATGATGGGGTAGGCGTACGTCCGCTCGTCGCCCATGACGCCCACGCTCTTCACGTCGGGGAGCACGGCGAAGTACTGCCACACGCTGCGTTCGCTGTTGCGCTCGCCGGTCTCTTCGAACACGCGGACGTTGTAAGCGTCCAGCTCCTCGCGCACGATGGCGTCGGCGTTCTTCAAAATCTCCAGCTTCTCGCGCGTCACCGTGCCGATGATGCGGATGGCCAGACCCGGTCCGGGGAAGGGCTGGCGATGCACGATGTGATCAGGCAGCCCGAGCGCCGTGCCCAGTGCGCGCACCTCGTCCTTGAAGAAGTGGTCAAGCGGCTCGATCAAATCGAAATGTACGCCGTCGGGGAAGGGAATCAGGTTGTGATGGCTCTTGATGGTCGAGGCCTTGCCGCCGGTCTTGCGCGCGCCGCTCTCGATGATGTCGGGGTAGATGGTGCCCTGGGCCAGGTACTTCACCGGCCGCCCGTTCTCGGCCAGCTCCTCCGCCACAGCGAAGAATTCCTTCCAGAACTGCGAGCCGATGATGCGGCGCTTCTGCTCCGGCTCCACGACGTCGGCCAGCAGCGCGGCGTAGCGGTCCTCGGCGTGCACGTGCACGAAGTCCACGTCGAACTGCTTCGTGAACACGTCCTCAACTTCTTCGGGCTCGTTCTTGCGCAGCAGCCCGTGGTTGATGAACACGCAGGTCAGCTGCTTACCGATAGCCTTCGCGCACAGCGCGGCCACCACGGAGGAGTCCACGCCGCCCGAAAGGCCCAGGATCACGCGATCGCTTCCCACCTGCTGACGGATGGCCGCCACGGCATCGTCGATGATGGAGTCCATCGTCCAACTGGCCTCAAGGCCGCAGATGCCGAACAGGAAGTTCCTCAGCAGCTGGTCGCCGTGCGGCGTGTGGCGCACCTCGGGGTGGAACTGCGTCGCGTACAGACGGCGCTCGGCGCATTCCATCGAGGCCACGGGGCACACGTCGGTCGAGGCCGTTACCGCGAACCCTGCGGGAACCTCGGACACGGCGTCGCGGTGGCTCATCCACACCGTCTGCTCGACGGGCGTCTCGCCGTACAGCGAAGACGCTCCCTCGTCGCGCCGCGTCAAAGGCGCGGCCCCGTACTCGCCCTTCTCGGTGTGGCCCACGGTGCCGCCCAGCGTGACGGCCATAATCTGCTGGCCGTAGCAGAAGCCCAGCACGGGGATGTCCAGCTCGAAGATGCCCGGGTCGATGGACGGCGCGTCCTCGGCGTACACGCTGGCCGGGCCGCCCGACAGGATGATGGCCGCGGGCGCAAGCTCGCGCACCTCGTCGGCGGTGATGTCGCATGGGACGATTTCCGAGTACACGCGCAAGTCGCGCACGCGCCGCGCGATCAGCTGCCCGTACTGGGCTCCGAAATCGACGACGATGACCAACTGGCTGGACGGGGTGGCAGTCATGTTTGCTCCTTTGCGTACGGGCGGTGGCATGTTGGAAGCGCCCGTTGAAATTATCTCGCTGCCATCTTACATGAAAACGAAACCCGCACGGCGTTTGTCGGCCCACCTGCACGTGTTTTGCATGACGGGAAGGGATGGCGGAATCGGTCGCGCCGTTCCGCGTTTCGTCCGGAGCTTGCGCAGGGCAAAGCAACTCATGGCTCAATGCAGCCATCTTGAAGATGGCTGCATCGGCGCACAGCTATTCTTCTTGGAGGCTCCTCTGCTCTAACGCAGCGTAACGCCTTCGGGCAGCTCGATATTTCTGAGGTCGAAGTCGTCTTCCTCGTCTTCGTGGGCGGCAACCGGAGCGATCTCCTCGACCTTCGGCTCGCCGAATGCGGCGTCGAACGCGGCGGCATGCGTGCGGGGCACGGCGAACACGATGCGGCCGATGACGCCCGGATGCTTCCGGATCCAATCCTCGAACAGGCCGATCACCTGCTGCGCGTCGAACCCTCCGCGCCCGCAGCCGAACGCGCCGCACACGAGCGTCTCGCATCCGTTGGAGGCGGCGATGCGCAGCAAGGTTTCGATGCGCTCCGCCAGAACCTGGTCGCATTCGCGCTCCGAGCGATGGTTCTCCAGCGCGCGGGCGCGGTTCGGCTCGGGCAGCGCGACGACGTCCGCCTTGCGGATGACGCCCGCATGCGAAAACGCCACGTTCGGCAGGTAGAGGGCGCGATCCGTGAACAGCTGCCCGCGCTGGCAGCCGCGGTTGCCGTCATGGTACGCGCTTTTCAGCCCGTAAAGAATAGGGTAGAGGTTGCTTTCCGAGCACAGGATCTGTTCCGGCCCAAACGAGCCGTCCTCGTAGCCGCCGCCGGGCCGCGTGAACGACGCCGGATCCACCACGACGGTCTTGCCTCGCGCGTCGCGCAGGGCGGCGGGGGCGAAGGCGGTGGTGACAGAGGTCTCGGTGGTCTCGAACACGGCTTCCGGGATGGGCAGCTCGCGTCCTTCGCCGTCCTCGTACACGCGTGCGGCGGCGACAGTCGCTTCGGTTTCGGTCGAGAACGCCCCCTTCATCAGGGCAAGGTGCTTCGCCGCTTGGGCTCGTCGCTCTTCTCTCTCGGGCATGGCTTCCTCCTCCGATCGTTTCCCCGTATTGTAGCGGAAACGACGCTTCGACGGGCTCTTCGCAGCGCGCGCGGTAAGATGTATGCCGTATACTCAACCGACGGTCGAAGGGGGGACGATGGCTCGGAATCTAGCGAAGCTTCTGCTTGTCGGCGTGCTGCTGGCAAGCGGCGTCCTGCTGCCAGGGTGCGCCGGCGAAACGCAGGCGCCGCTCGAGCCCCCGAGGCAAGCCGTCTCCCTTGACGCGTTGCCCGAATTCTCGGGCGACCCGTTCGTTGAAGTGAACGGCAACGTGCCCTCCTTCTCCGAAGCGGAGCGCGATCTCGCCGCGCTCGAAGCCTATGCTCCCCTCGACGGGCTCGGCCGTTGCGGCACGGCGTTCGCGCTGATCGGCCCCGAGACCATGCCGACGGAGGAACGCGGCTCCATCGGCAGCGTGAAGCCGTCGGGTTGGCATCTGGTCAAGTACGACATCGTCGACGGGGCGTACCTCTACAATCGCTGCCACCTCATCGCGTATCGGCTTGCGGGGGAGAATGCCAACGAGCGCAACCTCGTCACGGGCACGCGTTTCATGAACGTTCGAGGCATGGTTCCGTTCGAGGACCGGGTCGCTTCGTACGTCGATCGAACGGGGAACCACGTTCTGTACCGGGCGACGCCGGTGTTCGAGGGGGACGATCTGGTGGCGCGTGGCGTTCACATCGAAGCCGAGTCGGTGGAAGACGGCGGTGCAGGCGTCTCGTTCAACGTGTTCGCCTACAACGCGCAGCCGGGGGTGGAGATCGATTACGCCACCGGCGAGAGCCGGCTGGACGGCTCGCTGGAATCGCAGGGCGCCTTCGATGCGTCCCAGTACGCCTACGTCCTCAACGTCAAGACGAAACGCTTCCACAAGCCCGATTGCCCCTCGGTCGAAGACATGAAGGCGGCCAACCGGGAAGGTTTCGACGGCTCGCGCGAGGAGGCGGAGGCGCGCGGCTACGTCCCCTGCGGCAGGTGCAACCCGTAGGCGCATGCCCCCTCGATGTGCCCCCTGTGGTTTCTCGACGCTCCACGCTCATCCTCGTGTACAATTTCCGGCATGGAGAACGCGCGAAACGACATAGAGGCGCTTGACGACTTGGAGCTGGACGCGCCCGCGTCCGTTCCTGCCGCGTCAGACGACGTCGCCGCGCCTGCGCGCCCGGCGAAACGTCCTCGTCGCGAGGCTCCCACCGACGAGGAGCGCCGTCAGATGCACGCCTCGTTCAACGACCGCATCTCCTACCTTTGCAAGATGGCGGCGCTCGTAGTGGCGCTCGTCTCCCTTGCCACCATCGCGCTGGGCCAAGAGCTTCCCCAATTCGTTCTCATGGGACTGTGCCTGTCGGTGGCGCTTTTGGCCATCGCCATGCTGCAAGACCATCATCAGCGCAAACGATAACCGCATCGACCCAACCAAGGATACGCACGCATGATCATCGAAGCATTGAAGGCCTTCCTCATCGGCATCGTGGAGGGCATCACCGAATGGCTGCCCATCTCCTCGACCGGCCATATGATCCTCGTGGACGAGTTCGTGAAGCTGCAGGTGTCCGACGAGTTTTTGGCCCTGTTCCTCGTGGTCATCCAGCTGGGCGCCATCATGGCCGTGCTCATCCTGTACTTCCACAAGCTGAACCCGTTCTCGCCGAAGAAGGACGCCGTCGAGAAGAAGAGCACGTGGCGTCTGTGGGGCATGGTGGCCATCGGCTGCATCCCGGCTGCCGTCATCGGCCTCTTGTTCGACGATCTGGTGAACGAGTACTTCTACAACAAGGTGACCGTGGCGGCCATGCTCATCCTGTACGGCGTGGTGTTCATCGTGCTCGAGCGCCGCAATCGCCGTCGACTGCGCGAGGCCGAAGCCGCCCTCGAGGCGCCGCGCGGCCGCCATGCGCGCGTGTCGTACGGCGATGTGTCCGACGAGGCCGAGGCATCGCTGTTCAAGATCACCGACGTGGACGAGATCGACTGGAAAACCGCGCTCAAGATCGGCTGCTTCCAGGTATTGGCCATCATCCCCGGCACCAGCCGCTCCGGTGCCACCATCATCGGCGGCATGCTGGCCGGCTGTTCGCGCACCGCGGCGGCCGAGTTCACGTTCTTCCTGGCCATTCCCATCATGTTCGGCTGGGGTCTGGTGAAGTGCATCAAGTTCGTGGCGGCCGGCATCGCCATGACCTCCACCGAGATCCTCGTGCTGGCGGTGGGAATCATCACGGCGTTCGCCATGTCGGTGGTGGCCATCAAGTTCCTCATGGGCTATATCAAGAAGAACGACTTCACCGCGTTCGGCTGGTACCGCATCGTCGTAGGCGTGCTGGTGCTGGGCTACTTCGTCTTCGAAAGCATGGGCATGCTGCCGTAAAGGTCGTGCATACAGATATCGCACGGTTCGCGGCGCGCCTTCGGGCGCGCCGCTTTGCGTTATCGCTGCGCCCCGCTACGCCATGAACAGCACGGCGAGCAGCGGGATGGTGAAAACGGCGCCCAGCGTGGTTACGAACGTGCCCTGCGCCATAGTCTTGCTGTCGCCGCCGTACTGGTAGCACAGCATGGTGCCGTTCGTGGCCACCGGCATGGCCGACAGCAGCACGATCACGCCCAGCAGCACGGGGTCGCTCACGAGGAAATGCAGCGGCAGCCATACGAGCGCTGGCGCGACCAACAGGCGCACGAGCGCGGCCGCCATGAGGCGCGGCCCGCCCACCAGCTGGCGCGCCGGCACGTTGGCCAGCGACGAGCCGATGATGAGCATAGCCGCCGGGGTGGTGAGCGAGCCCAGGGTGTCCAGCGCCTCGCCGAGCACCGGCACGCCGTGGATGCCGGCGAACGCCAGCGCGATTGACGCGACGCTGGCCACGATGCACGGCGAGAGGAACGACTTCGGGCTCATCTTGATCTTCACGCCGTATTTGTTGTCCGTGGCGAGCATCCACACGCCCAGCGTGAAGACGAGCGCATTGAACGCGAGATTGAACACCGTCGTGTAGATGAGCGCCTCCGCGCCGAAAACAGCCGCCGTCACGGGGAAGCCGATGAAGCCCGTGTTGCCGAACACCATCATGAACCGGAAGACGCCTTTGCGTCCGTCGGGCACGCGCAGCGCGGCCGTGATGGAGAATCCGATTGCGACGAGCACCACGTAGCTGGCGCACGAAACGCCCGCGGTCCAGAGGATCTTCGTCGCCGAGGGCAGCGTTTCGGCGGTCAGCACGGAGGCCAGTATAAGCGCCGGCAACGCCGTATTCAGGATGAGCTTCGAGAACTTCTTGTCGAAGTCCTCGTCCATGAGGTTCAGCCGCTTGGCGGCGTAACCTGTCGCGCCCACGGCGAACAGGACGACCATCTGCACGAATATGTCGGCGAATTGCGAGATCAACGAGGCTTCCCTCTCAATAGGTTCGGATTCGGCGCAGCAGCGAGGCGCGCGTTTCCAGTGTACACCGTCAACGGGAGCCGGGGCGCCGAGCGGCTTGCAGCTTCGCCCTTCCATCGGTTTTCGGCATGCGCCGACCGCGATATCCCATGAACTTCCTCGCTAATTCGGCCGGCATGGCAATCGGGCGCGCCGCTTTTGCTATCATGTCAGCACACGTGTCGCCCGAGAACATCGCCGCTTTCGCGCGAGGCAGCGGGTCGAACCGCACGTTAAAGCATGAGAGTCATGAGAGGAAAAGCCGATGTCTGAGAGAGACAGCTCCCTGGCGGAGATCCAAGAACATCGTGCCAAGATCGACGAGATCGACAAGCAGATCGTCGCGCTGCTCAACAAGCGCGCCGGCCACTCGCTGGTCATCCGCGGTTTGAAGCCCGGAGCCCACCTGGGCCTGTACGACGCCAAGCGCGAAGAGGAGATATTCGCGAAGGTGAGCAGCTACAACGAGGGTCCTTTGTACAACGAGAACCTGTGCGAGATCTACGCCACCATTCTCAAGATCATGAAGGAGACCCCGTCCGTATGAGCGAAGCGAAGATAGCCCCCATCCCCGACTTGGGCACCCGCACCGACGAGATCACCATCTTCGCCGGCCCGTGCTCCGTCGAGTCGGCCGAGCAGTTCGAAGAAGTGGCCGAATGCGTCGCGGGCCTCGGTCTCACCTGGATTCGCGGCGGCGCGTTCAAGCCCCGCACGAACCCGCACTCGTTCCAGGGCCTGGGCGAGGAGGCCCTCAAGATCATGCGCGATTCCGGCGAGAAGCACGGCCTGAAAACGCTCACCGAGGTCATGGACTCGGCGCACTGCGAGCTGGTCCACTCCTACGTGGACGGCCTGCAGGTAGGCGCGCGCAACTTCCAGAACTTCAGCCTGTTGAAGAAAATCGGCCAGGTCACCGCCGAGTCGCACAAGATGGTGCTGTACAAGCGCGGTTTCGCGGGCACCATCGCCGAATGGCTGGCCGCCACCGACTACCTCACGGCGGAAGGCAACGACAACGTGGTGCTGTGCGAGCGCGGCATCCGCACGTTCGAGACGGCCACGCGCTTCACGCTGGACATCGCCGCCATCCCGGTGATCCACAAGCAGTCGCTGTGCCCGGTGTGCATCGACGTGTCGCACCCTGCCGGCCAGCGCGACCTGGTGCCGTCGCTCGCCTTTGCCGCCGTGGCGGCCGGCGCCGACTCCCTCATGATCGAGGTGCATCCCAACCCGCCCGCGGCCCTGTCCGACGGCCCGCAGCAGCTGACGCCGGCCCAGTTCAAGGTGCTCGTGGCGAAGCTGCGCGAGATCGCCGCCGTCTTCGGCAAGAAGATCGTGTAAGGAATCGGGCGCGTCCGACGGCTCGGAAACCGTCGGA
>NZ_WWRZ01000009.1:49259-175449 GCF_009875595.1 Eggerthella sp. BIOML-A1
CCCCCCCGCCCCGTTTGTAAAAACTTTACCCGAACTTTACCTTCCCTTGACCGGGGCCTTACCGTCTGCCCGGTATCCTTTCGACTCGCGTGCATGAGCGCTTGCAACCGACGATGCGAAGGGGAGTCCCGCGTGAACGCTCCGATGGAAACCGTGTTCGGCCTGCTCGGCGGACTGGCCGTGTTCCTGTTCGGCATGAACATGATGTCCGAGAGCCTGCAGAAGGCCGCCGGCGCCAAGATGAAGTCGATCCTGTCCATGCTCACCTCGAACCCGGTGCTGGGCGTGCTGGCGGGCGCGGTGGCCACCGCCGTGCTGCAAAGCTCCAGCGCCACCACGGTCATGGCCATCGGCTTCGTCAGCGCGCGCCTCATGACGCTGCGCCAGGCCATCGCCGTCATATTCGGCGCCAACATCGGCACCACCATGACCGCGCAGCTCATGGCGTTCAAGCTCAGCGACTACATCTGGCTCATCGTGTTCGTCGGCTTCATCGTGTGGTTCGCGGCGAAGGACGAGCGCGTCAAGAACATCGGCCAGACCGTGTTCGCGTTCGGCCTGCTGTTCGTGGGCATCGACACCATGGGCGCGGTCATGAAGCCGCTCGCGCAAAGCGAGGTGTTCCTGGCGATGATCGACCAGGTGAAGGATATCCCCGCGCTCGGCGTTGCGGCGGGCACCGTGATGACGCTGGTCGTGCAAAGCTCCAGCGCCACCATCGCGGTGCTGCAGAGCTTCGCCTCGCAGCCCGGCCCCGACGGCGTGACCAGCGTGCTGGGCCTCCAGGGATCCATCCCCATCCTGCTCGGCGACAACATCGGCACCACCATCACGGCGCTCCTGGCCTGTATCGGGCAGTCTCGCGACGCGAAGCGCACCGCCGTGGCGCATAGCGTGTTCAACGTCACGGGCGCGTTCGTGTTCATCTGGTTCGTGCCGCTTATCGCGCAGTTCGTGCAGCTTCTCACGCCCGGCCCCGAGCTGGACGTCATCGCGCGCCAGATCGCGAACGCGCACACCACGTTCAACATCGTCTGCACGCTTCTATGGCTGCCGTTCATCGGGGCTATGGTGAAGATCGTGACGTTTCTCGTGCCGGGCAAGGCGGGCGAGGCGGCGCCGGGCGCGCTCGTCGTCCTTGACGACAAGATCCTCGGTCAGCCGGTGTTCGCCATCAGGATGTTCGGCGAGGAGCTGCAGAAGTACTGCGACAAGGTGCGCGCCATGCTGGCTGCGCTGCCCGAGGCCATCGCGAACCGGGACGCCGCCGCGCTCAAGGCGCTCCAAGCCGATTGCGCGCAGGTGGAAGCCGCGGAAAGCGAGCTTGCGAATTACGCGGTGGAGCTGCTGAGCGCCGGCGCGACGTCCGAGCGGCAGGCTGCGGAGATATCCGACCTCATGTTCATCGTGGACGCGGCGGGCCGCATCGGCTCGCGCTGCGGCGAAGCGGCCGCGCTGTACGGCGAGCGCCTCTCGTCGAAGAAGCCCTTCTCGGACGAGGCGCGCGAGGAGCTGGCCGAAAGCGCCGCGATGGTGGCGGACATGTACGACGCGGTGCTGCGGTTCCTGAGCGACGGAGGCACCGCCTCCGAGCAGGTGCTCGACGAGCGTCGCCGCCAGATCGTCAAGCGGCAGAGCCGGGCGCGCAAGGCCCACTTCCGCCGCGTGGGCAGCCGGCAGTGCGCGCCTGAGAACAAGGCGGTGTACAACCAGCTGCTGCTGTGCCTGGAGCGCGCGGGCAACGAGTGCTCGAACCTCGTGGAGCACGGCGCCGAGCTGTCCATGTGGGGCGACGCGCTGGGCGCCGACCGTCCCGGTTCGCATGACGGGGGAGCGCCGCCGGTCGCGAAGCGTTCCGAAGCGCCTGTCGACGAGCTGGCGGAGGCGCTTGCGTAGCGGCCCCTGCGCTTGCGCAGATTGCGCGCGTTTGCCAGTTGCCGGAGGGGAAAAGCGGTAGAATACGAAAGCTTTGTTTCACCTCCATCCGTCAGGAGACTGCTCATATGTCAATCGATATCGACAGCTTGAACGGGCCGCAGCGCGAGGCGGTCGTCACCGTCGACGGGCCGCTGCTCGTGCTCGCCGGCGCCGGCTCGGGCAAGACGCGCGTGCTCACGTACCGTATCGCGAACCTCATCGAGAACCACGACGTGGCTCCGTGGGAGATCCTCGCCATCACGTTCACGAACAAGGCGGCCGCCGAGATGCGCGAGCGCCTGAACGGCCTGGTGGGCCCTCGCTGCCGCGGCATGTGGGTGTCGACGTTCCACAGCATGTGCGTGCGCATGCTGCGCTCCGACGCCGAGAAGCTGGGATTCACGCGCAACTTCACCATCTACGACACCGACGACCAGAAGCGCCTGTACAAGGAGATCATGGCCGAGCTGGACATCGACCCAAAGCGCTTCCCTGTGAACGCCCTCATGAACCGCATCTCCACGGCGAAGAACGAGCTCGTCGTGCCGAGCGCCTTCGAGAAGGAAGCGGGCGACCCGGTGGGGAAGGTGGCTTCGCGCGTGTACTCCCGCTTGCAGGAGCGCCTCAAAGCCGCGAACGCCTTCGACTTCGACGACCTTCTGCTATACGCCTACCTGCTGCTGAAGAACCACGAAGACGTGCGGTCGGCCTACCAGCAGCGCTTCCGCTACATCATGGTGGACGAGTACCAGGACACGAACCACGCCCAGTACTCCATCACGGGGCTTTTGGCCGAGGGGCACAAGAACATCATGGTGGTGGGCGACGATGACCAGTCCATCTACTCGTGGCGCGGCGCCGACCTGCGCAACATCCTTGAGTTCGAGCAGGACTACCCGACGGCGCACACCGTGAAGCTCGAGCAGAACTACCGCAGCGTGGGCAACGTTCTGGCGGCTGCGAACGCCGTCATCGCGAACAACCAGCACCGCAAGGCGAAGAAGCTGTTCACCAGCGCCGAGGACGGCGACAAGATCCAGGTGTACATGGCCGCCGACGAGCGCGACGAAGGCCGCTGGATCGCCGGCGAGATCGAGAAGCAGCGCGCGGCGGGGCTGTCGTACAATCAGGTGGCCGTGTTCTACCGCACGAACGCGCAGAGCCGCATGCTGGAAGACATGCTGCTGCGCGCTGGCGTGCCGTACCGCATCGTCGGCGGCACGCGCTTCTTCGACCGCGCCGAGATCCGCGACGTCATGGCCTACCTCACGCTCGTCGTGAACCCGGCCGACGACATCGCCGCGAAGCGCGTCATCAACGTGCCGAGGCGCGGCATCGGCAAGACCACCATCGAGCGCATCGAGCAGTTCGCCCGCGAGATGGGCATGACGTTCATGGAGGGCGCCGAGCTGGCCATCGTCGATCCGGAGCTGCGCGCGTCGGCGCGCCAGGCCATCGGGGAGTTCGTGGGCCTCGTCAACGAGGCGCGCACCTACGGCGGCGATTTGCGCAAGGTCATCGAGACGATCATCGACAAGAGCGGCCTCATCGGCGCGCTGCAGGCCGAGAACACCGACGAGGCGCGCGGCCGCATCGAGAACATCCAGGAGTTCCTCGGCGTCGTCGACGAGTTCACCGAAACCCACGAGGACGAGGACGCGCTGTACGAGGCGCCCACGGCCGAGCCGGCCGACGCCCCCGCGCTCGCCCCCGTCCCCTCGTCCGCCGACGCCCTCGCGGGTTCGTTCTACGCCTTCGCGGGCGCGAACGAGCTTGCGGCTCCGGCCGAGGAAAGCCCCGTGCGCGTCCTGCGCGGCGACTCGCTGGCCGATTTCATCGAGTGGGTGCGCCTGCGCACCGACCTCGACACGGTGGCCGAGGACGGCCACGCCGTCACCATGATGACCGTGCACTCGTCGAAAGGCCTCGAGTTCGACTGCGTGTTCGTGGCCGGCATGGAGGAGACGCTGTTCCCCCACATGAACAGCGTGGGCGATGCGGCCGGCATCGAGGAGGAGCGCAGGCTGGCGTACGTGGCCATCACGCGCGCCCGCAAGAAGCTGTTCCTCACCTGCGCCTACGCGCGCCAGATCTTCGGCCAGACATCGTCGAACCCCATCTCGCGCTTCATCCAGGAGATCCCCTCCGAGCTGCGCCAGACCACGGGCCTCGGCTCGGCGGGCTTCAGCGGCACGGGCTGGGAGAAGCGCGGCAGCCGCAAGGGCATCGCCGGCAGCGGCACCGAGGCGGGCGGCGGCCGCGTGTTCGGCCGCTCCAGCGCGTCGGGTTCGTCCGGCCGCAGCGACGAGCGCGCCGCGCGCGTGGGCGGTTCCTACGTGCGCCCGGGCGCCGAGAAGAAGGCCGCCGCGAAGATGACGTTCTCCACGGGCGACACCGTGGACCACAAGACGTTCGGCCGCGGCAAGGTGACGAAGGTGGACGGCGACACGCTGTTCGTGAAGTTCTCCAAAACCGGTCAAACGAAGAAGCTTCTCAAAGATTACGCGCCCATCGTCAAGATCGGCTAGCGCGAGGCCCGCATCGGAAACGGTGCGGCCTCGTCGTTTTTAGGCGTTTCGGCTTCTTCTTTCGCCCAGGCTCTTGCAACGCGGTGCGCTATACCGCATGATAGACGCGTCGATGACGTGCGGTCGCCACCGATCTGCAACCCCGCGCTCTTCGTCCGGCTGGCGAGAGAAAGAGGTTCACCATGAAGATCGTTACCGACTCTTCCGTTATGTTCTCGGTGGAGGAGGGCGCGCGGCGCGGCATGGCCGTGCTTCCGCTCGTCGTGACCATCGACGGCCAAAGCTGGCTCGAATACGAGGACGTGTCGGCCGAGGAGTTCTTGGCGAAGGTACGCGCGGGCGCGCTGCCGCAGAGCGCATCGCCTCCTCCGGCGCTCACCCTGAAGGCTTACGACACCGACGAAGAGGTGATTCACCTCGCCATGGCCGACGGGCTGTCGGGCGCCTACGAGGTGGCGTGCGGCCTCGTCAAGCAGGCGCGCCGTCCCGATCGCGTGCATGTGGTGAACACGCGCACGCTGTGCGTGCCCCATCGGGTGTTGGCCTGCACGGCGGTGCGGCTGGCCGAACAGGGGGCGGACGCAAGGGCCGTCCTCGAGACGCTGCATGCCCAGATCGCTACCGCTCACTCCTACCTCATTCCCGAAGATTTCGACTACCTGCGCCGCGGCGGGCGCCTCACGCCGCTCGCGGCGACGTTCGCTCATCTCGTGAAGGCGTTTCCCGTCATGAAGCAGACCGACGACGGTACGCGCCTCGAGAAGATGAAGGTGGCGCGCTCGTTCGCGAAAGCCGTTAACGCCATCGCCGACGACCTGGAGGCTCGGGGCGTGGGCGATGGCTTCTTCCTGGGCGTGAGCCATGCAGACAACCGCGTGCAGGCCGACGAGGCGTCCGGTATGCTGTCCGAGCGCTTTCCGGGATGCCGCCACGGCGTCTTCGACCTGGGCCCCGCGTTCATCACGCAGGGCGGCCCCGGCTGCCTTGCCATACAAGCTGTCGACCTGGGAGCTTATCCCGATCTCGATTTGGATTAACCGAGGGGCCCGGGATGCGGGCCCCTCGGTGCAGATGCCCGTTCCGGTTGTTCGCCCGCCGAGTCTCGGCCGGCGCGCTAGTTGCACCCCGGGCAGTAGGCGCAGGCCGTCGGCGCGGCGGCTATGCCCCCGAGAGCGCTTTCGCGCAGTTCGAACGGCAAGGTTCGACCCACTTTTCGCATAGCCTCCACCGTCTGGTCGAAGTCGACCAGGTTGCCGATGCCTGCGAGTGCGATCTGCGCGCTGACCAGCGCGACGGCGGCGCCGGCAGCGTTGCGCTTCTGGCAAGGTTCCTCGACAAGACCCGCGATGGGGTCGCATACGAGGCCCATCATGTTGGTCAGCGCGTTGCTGGCCGCGTCGAGGCATTGGGCGGGCGCGCCGCCCATGAGCTCAACCGACGCCGCCGCGGCCATCGCGGCGGCCGAGCCGATCTCGGCCTGGCAGCCGCCTTCCGCGCCCGATACCGTGGCGTTGCGCGTGATGAGGTACCCGATGGCGGCGGCCGCCGCCAGGCCGCGCGCAAGATCGCCATCCGACAGCCCGCGCGTGCGCTGCAGCGCCAGCAGCACGCCGGGCAGCACGCCAGACGATCCAGCCGTGGGCGCGGCCACGATGCGACCCATCGACGCGTTCGTCTCCAGCACCGCCATCGCGTAGGCGATGGCGCACGACAGCTGGTCGTCGCACAGCTCGCCGTCGCGCTCGCGCAGATCGGCCAGCTTGCGCGCTTCGCCGCCTATGAGGCCGCCCATGGAAGGCAGCGCTTCGTCGATGGGGCGCTGCGCGGCGCATTTCATCACGTCCAGCGTCTCGTGCAAATACGCGAGGGAGCGGTCGGCGTACCCCAAGCTCTCGGCCAGCGCCGCCTCGCGGGCGAGAAACGCCTCCGATAGCGTCGTGCCGTGCTTTTCGCACCATGCCAGAAGCGCGGCTCCGGTGCCGAAGTCCGCCTCGGCGAACCGCTGCAGCGCCTCCTCCGCGTCGGGCGCGTCAACGGACCCGCAGCCGGGGCGCGCGTCGCCGGGAATGACGCGCACGTCCAGGATGGCGGGGTGGTCCTCGATGGCGGCCTTCGCGGCGCCGTCCACCTCTTGGTCGGTTTCCAGCACGGTGTAGGCGATGTCGCCTTTGCGCTCGCGGTACATGCGCGTGGTGGCGATGTTCACGCCTTCGTCGCTGATGCTCTGCGCGATGTGCGCCAGCACGCCGGTCTCGTCGCGCTGGCGCACGACGATGCTCGTGCTCTCGCCGGTGATGCGCACGTCGATGTCGTCGATCTTGCGGATGACGGCCGCTCCGCCTCCGATGCTCTCGCCGCGCACGCTCATCGCGTTGCCCGCGGCGTCCACGATGTGCATGTCGATGGTGTTGGGATGGTCGTATTCCGCGTCGGGAAGCGTGACGAACGAGAACGCGAGTCCCGCATCCCCCGCAAGCTGAAACGAGTCGCGGATGCGCAGGTCGTCGGCGGCCAGCCCCAGCATGCCCGCCACGAGGGCCTTGTCGGTTCCGTGCCCGGTCAGCGTGTGCGCGAACGACCCCAGCAGCCTGAACTCCACCGTCTTCGGCTCGGCCAGGCACAGCCGTCGAGCCATGTAGGCGATACGCAGCGCGCCCGCCGTGTGCGAGCTCGAAGGACCCACCATGATGGGGCCGATGACGTCGGAGAGGCCGAGAGTTTTCATAGATGCTCCTCGATTGACGGGTAGGGAAGGGGGCGGGCGCGGGGATGGTGCGCGCCTATGGTATCACGGACTGTCGCAGCCGTCTCGTGCGCTCTTTCTGGCTCTTTCGTGACGTTTGCGCTCGAAAAGGCTGATCGGCCGCCGTTCGCTTCGCTGGTGCCGCTATACTGTGGCTCTCGGCGCCGCGCGGCTCGGTATGCGGCGGCGAACACCCTCATGACAAGCTAAGCGAGCGGGATGCGGCGTGCGTGCGGCATCCCCGGGTAAGGAGTACAGCAATGTCGGCACCGATCATCGTCGTGGGCCACAAGAACCCGGACAACGATTCCATCTCCTCGGCAGTGGGCTACGCCTACCTGAAGAACGAGCTGGCGCGCCGTGCGGCCGGCGAGGGGGAGCCGTTCCAGACGTACGTTCCCGCCCGCTTGGGGCCGTTGCCTCCGGAGAGCGCCTGGGTTCTGGAAGAGAGCGGTATCCCCGCGCCCGAGATCGTGGGTCACGTGCATGCGCGCGTCGGAGACGTGATGACGCCGAGCCCTATATCCATCAGCCATAACGCCACGCTGCTCGAAGCGGGTCGCCTGCTGCGCCAGTACAACGTGCGCGCGCTCGTGGTGACGAACGACGACGGCACCTACCGTGGACTCATCACCACGCGCATGATCGCCGAGCGCTACATCGCCGCCACCGACGCCCTCGAGGACGGAGGGGCGAACGAGATGGCGGTCGCCGGCGACCTCATCGCCTCGCTCGGTCAGAAGGTGGACGAGATCACCGAGACCGATGTGCTCATCCTCGACAAGGAGGGCCTGCTCAAGGAGGCTATCGAAGACCTCATGGCCAGCGCGTTGCGCGAGGCCGTCGTGCTGAACGACGACGGCCTCGCCATCGGCATCGTCACGCGCTCGGACGTGGCCGTGCGCCCGAAGCGCAAGGTGGTGCTCGTGGACCACAACGAGACGCGCCAGGCCGCCAACGGCATCGAGGAGGCCGAGGTCGTCGAGATCGTCGACCATCATCGCATCGCCGACGTGATGACTGCCAACCCCATCCAGTTCCTCAACCTTCCCGTGGGCTCCACGGCGACCATCGTCACGATGGAGTTCCGCCGCCACAACGTGGAGATGCCTCCGGCCATCGCGCGCGTGCTGCTGTCGGCCGTGATGACAGACACCGTCATCCTCAAGTCGCCCACCGCCACGCCGACCGATCACGAGCAGGTAGCCTACCTCGCCGGCATCGCGGGCGTCGATCCCACCGAATTCGGCCTTGCCGTGTTCAAGTGCCGCGGCGGCGAGGACGACATGCCCGTCGACAAGCTCGTCGGCGCCGACGCCAAGGAGTTCCAGATCGGCGACGCCACCGTTCTCATCGCGCAGCACGAGACGGTGGATCTTCCCGCCGTCATGAAACGCGAAGAGGAGATCCGCGAGCATATGCGCCGTCTGCGCGACGACCACGGCTACGAGTTCGTGCTGCTGCTGGTCACCGATATCGTGGCCGAGGGCAGCCAGTTCATGTGCGAGGGCAACCGCCGCATCGTCAACCGCGTGTTCGGCATCCATTGCACGGGCGAAGGCGGCACCTGGATGCCCGGCATCCTCAGCAGGAAGAAGCAGGTGGCGGCGAAGATCCTAGGAGCATAGGGGCGAGGGTTCGCGCCAGCGTTCTTCGAAAAACGAGACGAGGAAGCCGTGGAACGCCGCGGCTTCTTTGCTAAGGGGGCCGCTTGTCGGGGCGATCTCGATGGTGCGGGCGAACGGCGCGTCGGCTATGCTCGCCAGGCGCGCGCTGCTGTCGTCGAGGCCTCCCCAGCTGCGTTCGGGCCAAAAGCCCACGCCCAGCCCCAAGCCGATCATGTTCTTCACCACGGCGGGGCTGTCGCTTTCGAACGCCACGCGCGGCACGAACCCGGCATGCGCGCACGCTTCGTCGCATACCGCGCGAAACGTGCGGCTTCCGGCGAGGCAGATGAACGGCTCGTCGGCGAGGTCGGACAGCGGCAGGGGTTCCTGCGAGGCGCGCTCGGCGGGCACGGCGATGCCGATGCGTTCGAAGAAACGGCGAGCGCGGGGGTCCGCGCTCTCTGCGCGCACGGTGCGGACCCGCAGGTCCCAACGTCGGGAGGAGGCTTCCTGCGTCACCACGAAACGTGCGTCGGGATGCGCCAAGCGGTAGGCCGCGATGGCGTCCACCGCCAGCCCCGAGGCCGATTCGATGGCAAGATGGACGGCGGCCCGCTGTTGCCCGGCTACCACGGCAAGCTCCTCGGGCAGCTCGTCGAGGGCCGCCAGCAGCGGCGCGACGCGCTTCTGAAGCGCGTCGCCGCACGCGGTCAGCCGCACGTTGCGTCCCACGCGTTCGAACAGGGTCACGCCCAGCTCGCGTTCGAGCCTGCGGATCGACTGGGTGAGGGCGGGTTGGGCCACGTTGAGCTTCTTCGCGCTGTTCGTCACATGCTGGGTGCGCGCCACTTCGTCGAAGTACCTGAGCTGCTGCAGTTCCATCGGGAGCCTTCCGATCGTTATCCGCTCATCCTATAACATCTATCATATCATTGGAGATGAAATTTATATTGGACAACGCTGGGGCGAGCGCGTAGGGTGGTGCCTGTTGCAGGAAAGCGAGGCCGACGATCGCAGAACGATCCGGCGCGGTAAGGAGATGGTGGGCTCGTGTCAGAGCTCTTGGAAGCGGCCATGCTCGTGTGCTTCGGCTTGTCGTGGCCGCTCAACGCGTACAAGAATTTCAAAGCGGCAACGGCGGCTGGCTCCAGCTGGCAGTTTATCGCCCTGATCACGACAGGTTACATGGCCGGCATCGCCGCGAAGTTCGCATCCGGTTCGGTGAACTGGGTTTTGGCGGTGTACTTGATCAACCTCGCCTGCATCGGCGTCAACTGGATCGTGTACTTTCGCAACCGCCGCCTCGACGCGCAGCGCGAGATCGCGTACGAGGCGGCTGAAGCGTAGGCGCGCGATGCCCGGACGGCGTGCGTCGGGTGCGGGCTACAGCAGCACGCTCGACAGCGCGCGTTTGGGCACGTAGTGCACGCCCGCCTCGTCGCGCCAATACTCGGTGGCGCCGCCTGCCGGAAGGTCGACGATGCGCACGTCTTCGACGGGTTTGCCTAACGCCAACACGAGGTCGGGCTGGAAGCGGTCCGCGTCGACGCCCAGCGCTTCGGCCATGCTCCTCTTTTTGAACGACGCGATGATGCAGCCCCCGAACCCGGCTTCGACGGCCTGCAGCATGATGGTTTGCGCGGCTATTCCCTCGTCCCACGCGGTGAAGGTGTCGGCCAATGTGCGATCGTTGTCGCGGCATACCACGACGTAGGCGCTCGGGCGTTCGCCCGGCACGGGTCCCGGCCAGTCGGGCAGGGCCTTCGCCCATGCGCAGCACGAGAACACGCGCTCGCAGGCGCGCTCGTCGCTGACGATGGCGTAGCGCAGCGGCTGCGCGTTGCCGCTCGAAGCGACCAGTCGCGCGGCGTCCACCCAGGCGGTGAGCAGCTTGCGGTCGATGCGGTCGCTTTCATCGAATCGTCGATAGCTTCGACAGGCTTTGATGATGTCCTGCACTCGGAACCTCCCTCGATTTCGCGGTACGGAGCGCGCGGCCCCGTTGCCCGGGTTCTCGCGCGCACGGTGCTGTTGCTGATTATAATGGCTTTCGGTAACCGAACCCATCGTCGTTGCCGAGCGTTCAAGCTTGGCGGCTGAAGGAGAGAAAGAAGGAACGTCCATGCAAGAGAGCCGTCTGCTCGATCTGTTCTGCGAGCTCGTCCGCATCGAGAGCCCGTCGTTTCACGAGGCCCCGATGGCGGCCCGATGCGCCGACGAGCTGCGCGGGCTCGGGTTCGAGGTGAGCTTCGACGATTCCGCCGAACGTGTCGGCTCGGATACCGGCAACCTCGTCGCTCGTCTTCCGGGAACGCGGACGGGGCACGTGGTGTTCTCGGCGCATATGGACACCGTGCAGCCGTGCGCGGGCATCGAGCCCGTCGTCGTGGACGGGGTCGTGCGCTCGGCGGGCGACACCATCCTGTCGGCCGACGACAAGGCCGGCGTGGCCGCCATCTTCGAGGGCGTGCGCTCGGCCGTCGAGTCCGGCTCGCCTCGACCCGACGTCACCGTGCTGCTCACCACCTGCGAGGAGCAGCATCTGCTGGGTTCGAGCGCGCTGGCCGACGGCCTGCTGCCCGCGGGCGCGCCTTGCTACGTGTTGGACGCCGACGGCGCTCCGGGCACCATCATCACGGGCGCCCCGTGCCATTGGTCGCTCAACGCGACGTTCTCGGGACGCGCCGCGCATGCGGGCGTGTGCCCCGAAGAGGGCGTGTCGGCCATCGCCATGGCCGCCGCGGCCGTCTCGTCCATGCCGCTCGGCCGGCTCGACGAGGCCACCACGGCGAACGTCGGGTTCATCGAGGGCGGCGGCGCGACGAACGTCGTGCCGGACACGTGCGCGCTGGCGGGGGAGTGCCGCTCGCTGTACGCCGAGCGCGCCGAGGCTCAGAAAGCGGCCATGACCGAGGCGCTGGAGGCCGCCGCCGCGCGCTTCGGAGGCGCGGTGAGCATCGAGTGGACGAAGAGCTACGACGCCGTGCTGTTCGACGAGGAGGACGAACTCGTGCAGGCCATCGTCCGCGCCTCCCGAGCGGCCGGCCTCGAGCCGCGGTTCCATCGCTCCGGCGGCGGCTCCGATGCCAACGTGCTCGCCGCCCGCGGGGTGCGTCCCGTCACGTTGGGCGTGGGCATGGCCGCCTTCCATTCCGTCGACGAGCACATCGCCGTGGACGACCTGGAGGGCGCTGCCCGCCTCGTGGAGGCTCTCATCGCCGAAGGCGCGCAGTAGGCCGCGCGCGACGGGCGCGTCTCATGCGGGCTTCCGAAGGCGATGCCGCGTAAGCCGAGCGCCGCCGCAAGATGAAGGCGGCCGAAGAGGGTTCGCGCATCTGGGAGCGCTTTTTCGCCGATCGACGCCGGTCGCGCGGCGACGCGGTTCGGATCGTGCAGGAAGCCGCCGCGCTCGATGCGGCGCTGTACTGCACGGCCCTGTGCTCGCCGCCGCCCAGCGCATCCAGGCCGACTACCTGGTCACCTCCGACAAACGGCTTGCCCGGAGCGCACCGGTGGCGTGCCTGGACGTTCCGGACATGCTCGCGCTGCTCCAAGCCGCGAAAGTCGACGGGGATGGCGGCGATACGCTGCCGACGGGTTCGAAGTATTTTTGAGAAACGGTGGACTTTTCGCCACGGATTCGTCACCAGTGTGGGTTTCACCTGCGATAACGGTTGTCAAGAGGTATAGATACTCCCGGATGCGTGGCGTTTGACAACCCTGAGGGGCGATGGTAGAGTTCACCTTCGCGTCTCCGAGGAGGCGAGCGTTTTCGTGTGCGCATCAGCTGAACGCACTTGGAAACGGTGTTCAAGCGAGCGTCTATAGAGTATGTAGACGTCTCGGACAAGCAAGAGGTAAAAGGAGAGAAGCTTTGCCTACCATCAACCAGCTGGTCCGCAAGGGCCGCAAGAAGGCAGTCGACAAGAGCAAGACGCCTGCCCTGAAGGGCAACCCGCAGAAGCGCGGCGTGTGCACCCGCGTGTTCACGACCACGCCGAAGAAGCCGAACTCGGCTCTGCGCAAGGTTTGCCGCGTGCGCCTCGTCAACGGCATGGAAGTGACCGCCTACATCCCGGGCGTCGGCCATAACCTCCAGGAGCACTCCATGGTGCTGCTGCGCGGCGGCCGCGTGAAGGACCTCCCCGGTGTGCGCTACAAGGTCATCCGCGCCGCGCTCGACTGCGCCGCCGTGGACAACCGCAAGCAGGCTCGCAGCCGCTACGGTGCCAAGCGCCCGAAGTAACACCCGCTAAGACGCGCGGGCCGCAGCAACCGACCGAGCCCAAAGGGGGCAGGCGGGCGGCCTAATGAACGGAGAGAAAGCCGTTCCGAAGCGCGCAGGACCTAGAAGGAGAACACATGCCGCGTCGTGCAGCAGCAGTCCGCCGCGAAGTACAGCCGGACGCCCAGTACAACAACCGTCTCGTCACGCAGCTGATCAACAAGATCCTGCTTGACGGCAAGAAGGCCACCGCCGAGAACATCGTCTACGGTGCGTTCGCCATCGTCGAGGAGAAGACCGGCGGCGATCCGCTGGCCGTCTTCAAGAAGGCAATGGACAACGTCCGCCCCACGCTCGAAGTCAAGCCGAAGCGTGTCGGCGGCGCCACCTACCAGGTGCCGATGGAGGTCAACTCCCGTCGTGCTACCACGCTCGCCATTCGCTGGATCGTCGACTTCTCGCGCAAGCGCAAGGAGCACACGATGAAGGAGCGCCTCGCCGCCGAGATCATGGATGCCGCCGAGAACACCGGCGCGTCAGTGAAGAAGCGTGAAGACCTGTACAAGATGGCCGAGTCGAACCGTGCGTTCTCGCACTACCGCTTCTAAGGGAGGATTCGACTCATGGCGAAAATCGAACTGAAGGATACGCGCAACATCGGCATCATGGCCCACATCGACGCGGGCAAGACGACGACCACCGAGCGCATCCTCTACTACACGGGCAAGACCCACAAGATCGGCGAGGTGCACGACGGCGCCGCGACGATGGACTGGATGGTGCAGGAGCAGGAACGCGGCGTGACCATCACCGCCGCTGCCACCACGTGCTTCTGGAAGTACCCCGGCGGAGCTGACAACGGCAAAGAGTACCGTTTCCAGATTATCGACACTCCCGGCCACGTGGACTTCACGGCCGAGGTCGAGCGTTCGCTTCGCGTGCTCGACGGCGCTGTCGCGGTGTTCGACGCCGTCGCCGGCGTGCAGCCGCAGTCCGAGACGGTGTGGCGCCAGGCAAGCCGCTACGGCGTGCCCCGCATCGCCTACATCAACAAGTACGACCGCGTGGGCGCCGACTTCTTCCATGCGATCGAGACCATGAAGGATCGCCTGGGCGCGCCGGCTGTCGCCGCGCAGATGCCCATGGGCGCCGAGGACAACTTCTGGGGCGTCATCGACCTGGTCACCATGACCGCGTGGGACTTCAAGGCCGACGACAAGGGCATGACCTACCCCGAGGCCATGGACGCCATCCCGGCCGAGTTCGCCGAAGAGGCCGAGCTGCGCCACCAGGAGCTGGTGGAAGCCGCCGCCGACTGCGACGACGCTCTCATGGAGAAGGTCCTCATGGAGGAAGAGGTGACGGTTGACGAGCTGAAGGCCGCCATCCGCAAGGGCACCATCGCCTGCCAGATCCACCCCGTGTTCGTGGGCTCGTCCTACAAGAACAAGGGCGTGCAGGAGCTCCTCGACGCCGTGGTCGACTACATGCCGTCCCCGATCGACGTGCCGGCCATCAAGGGCACGAACCCGGACACGGGCGAGGAAGACGAGCGTCCCTCCGACGTGAAGGCGCCGTTCTCCGCTCTGGCCTTCAAGATCATGACGGATCCGTTCGTGGGCAAGCTCACCTACCTCCGCGTGTACTCGGGCCAGCTCGATTCCGGCTCCTACGTGTCCAACGCCTCGAAGGGCAAGAAGGAGCGCATCGGCCGTTTGCTGCAGATGCACTCGAACCAGCGCGTCGATATCGACGGCTGCGCCGCGGGCGACATCGTCGCCGTCGTGGGCTTGAAGGACACGTCGACCGGCGACACGCTGTGCGACGCTGATCATCCGATCATCCTCGAGTCCATGGAGTTCGCCGAGCCGGTCATCGACATCGCCGTCGAGCCGAAGACGAAGGCCGAGCAGGACAAGATGGGCATCGCGCTGCAGAAGCTGGCCGAGGAGGACCCGACGTTCCGCGTGTCCACCAACCAGGAGACCGGCCAGACCATCATCGCCGGCATGGGCGAGCTGCACCTCGAGATCATCGTCGACCGCCTGCTGCGCGAGTTCAAGGTCGAGGCGAACGTGGGCAAGCCTCAGGTCGCCTACCGCGAGACGGCCACGCAGGAAGCTCGCAACGTCGAGGGCAAGTTCGTGCGCCAGTCCGGCGGTCGCGGCCAGTACGGCCATGCGGTCATCAACCTGATCCCGCAGGAAGCCGGCAAGGGCTACGAGTTCGAGAACAAGATCGTGGGCGGCGTGATCCCCAAGGAGTACATCACCCCGATCGACAAGGGCATCCAGGAAGCCATCAACTCGGGCGTGCTTGCGGGCTACCCGGTCGTGGACATCAAGATCGAGCTTATCGACGGTTCGTACCACGACGTCGACTCCTCCGAGGCGGCGTTCAAGGTCGCCGGTTCGATGGCGGTCAAGGCTGCGCTCAAGAAGGCCGCTCCGGTCATTCTCGAGCCGATGATGGCCGTCGAGGTCGAGACGCCCGAGGAGTACATGGGCGACGTCATGGGCAACCTGTCCAGCCGTCGCGGCCAGATCCAGGGCATGGGCGATCGCGGCAACGCCAAGACCATCAAGGCGAAGGTTCCGCTGTCCGAGATGTTCGGTTACGCCACCGACCTGCGTTCGACGACGCAGGGCCGCGCTTCGTACACGATGCAGTTCGATTCGTACGAGGCAGTGCCGAAGAACGTGGCGGAGGAAATTATCAGCAAGGCCGGCGGCAACGCCTAGGGCGTGCGCGCGAGCATAACGGAGGTAAAGTAAGTGGCTAATCAAAAGATTCGCATCCGCTTGAAGGGGTACGATCATGAGATCGTGGACCAGTCCACGAAGCTCATCGTCGATACCGCGCAGAAGACGGGTGCCAAGGTGTCCGGTCCTATCCCGCTGCCGACGGAGCGCAACCTGTACTGCGTCGTCAAGGGCCCGCACGTCGACAAGGATTCGCGCGAGCAGTTCGAGATGCGCACGCACAAGCGCCTCATCGACATCCTGGAACCGACCCCGAACACGGTCGATTCCCTGATGCGCCTCGATCTCCCTGCCGGCGTCGACATCGAGATCAAGCTGTAAAGGGGGATGTGCGATATGATCAACGCCATCTATGGTAAGAAAATCGGCATGACCCAGATCTTCAACGAGGACGACCGTGTCGTGCCCGTGACGGTGATCCAGGCCGAGCCGAACACGATCTGCCAGGTCAAGACGAAGGACAGCGACGGCTACGAGGCCGTGCAGCTGGGCTTCGGCGCCATCAAGGAGAAGAAGGTCAACAAGCCCATGGCGGGTCACTTCGCCAAGCAGGGCACGGCTCCTACGCGCTACCTGCGCGAGGTGCGCGTCGAGAACGCCGGCGAGTACAAGGTGGGCGACCAGCAGACGGTGGCCGCCTTCGCTGAGACGAAGAAGGTCGACGTGACCGGCACGTCCAAGGGCAAGGGCTTCGCCGGCGTCATGAAGCGCTACGGCTTCCGCGGCGGCCCGGGCGGCCACGGCGCGCACTTCCATCGCGCTCCCGGTTCGGTGGGCCAGTGCGCCACGCCGTCCCGCGTGTTCAAGGGGCTCAAGCTCCCGGGCCACATGGGCGTCGACACCGTGACCGTGAAGAACCTGGAAGTCGTCCGCATCGACGAGGAGCAGAACCTCATCCTCGTCAAGGGCGCCATCCCCGGCGGCAAGAACGGCGTCGTTCGCGTCCGCATGGCGTAGTTGAAGTAACCTATAAGGAGCTTGTATATCATGACGACTATCGAGATCAAAGACGCGAGCGGGAAGAAGGCCGGCACCGCCGACCTCGCCGCTTCCGTGTTCGGCATCGAGCCGAACGTGCCCGTCATGCACCAGGTCGTGCGCGCGCCGCGCGCGTCTTGGCGCCAGGGCACGCATGACACGAAGACGCGCGGCCAGGTGCGCGGCGGCGGCAAGAAGCCGTGGCGCCAGAAGGGCACCGGCCGTGCCCGTCAGGGCACCATCCGCGCCCCTCAGTGGGCCGGCGGCGGTACCGTGTTCGGCCCGCATCCGCGTTCCTACGCGTTCCGCGTGAACAACAAGGAGGTCAAGCTGGCCATGCGCTCCGCGCTGTCCGCCAAGCTGGCCGACGGCGAGCTGTTCGTGGTCGACGCGTTCAACTTCGAGAAGCCCTCGACGAAGGCGGCTGTGGCCGCGCTCAAGGCCCTCGGCTTGGAGCGTCGCACCACCCTCGTCATCGACGACGAGGACGTGAACACCTATCTGTCGTTCCGCAACATCCCCACGGTGAACATCCTGCCCGTGTCCGCGGCGAACACCTACGAGCTGATCGACAACAAGGCTCTCGTGTTCACGGCCGACGCCCTGAAGCGCATCGAGGAGGTGCTTGCATAATGAAGGATCCCCGCGAGGTCATCATCCGCCCCGTCATCACGGAGCACAGCTACGACCAGATGGAGGGCAACACCTTTACCTTCGAGGTGGCCAAGGACGCCAACAAGGTTGAGATCCGCCAGGCCATCGAAGCCATCTTCGATGTGACGGTGGTCAAGGTGAACACGCTCAACGTGAAGCCGAAGCCGAAGCGCGTTCGCTACCAGCTGGGCAAGACCCGCACCTGGAAGAAGGCCATGGTCACGCTCAAGGAAGGCGACACCATCGAGCTGTTCGCGTAAGCGACGTTTCCACGTGCTGCCTCGGCGCCCCTGCAATCGCGGGGGCGCCTTTTTTGTTGGAGGAGGGTGCGAAAAGCGAACCGCGACGCCTTCTTTGACGTGCCGTATCGCCTTGGAGTCGTTACTTCACCACGCGGACGCGGCGGACGCCCTCGATGGCGCTCAGGCGCTCGATGGCGTCATCGGGATGCCCCGGAGTGCCGGCGTCCAGGTCGAGCATCGTGTAGGCGTTCTCGCCGCGGGCCTTGTTCATCATGTTCTCGATGTTCACGCCGGCATCGCCGAACACGTTCGTGATGCGAGCGATGGCGTTCGGGACGTTCGCGTGCAGCACGGCCACGCGGCGCAGGCCGTCGGGCACGGGACCCATGTCGCAGGCGGGGTAGTTCACGGAGTTCGCGATATTGCCGTTCTCCAGGTAGTCCATGAGCTCCCGCACGGCCATCATCGCGCAGTTGTCCTCGGCCTCGGCGGTAGAGGCGCCCAGGTGGGGCAGCACGATGGCGCGCTCCATCTTCATGACCTCGGGCGTGGCGAAGTCGGTGATGTAGGCATGCACCTTGCCGGAGTCCAGCGCGGCGGCCATGGCAGCGTTGTCCACGAGCGTGTCGCGCGAGAAGTTCAGGAACACGGCGCCGTCTTTCATGAGCGAGCAGGCGCGTTCGTCGATCATGCCGATAGTGCCCTCCATGGCCGGCACGTGGATGGTCATGTAGTCGCAGGTGCGGAAAATGTCGTCGAGGTTCGTCACGTGATGGACGGCGCTCGAGATGCGCCATGCTGCGCCCACCGACACGTACGGATCGTACCCGTACACGTCCATGCCCAGATCGATGGCGATGTTTGCGACTTCCGCCCCGATGGCGCCCAGGCCTATGACACCCAGCTTCTTTCCCTTCACCTCGCGTCCGGCGAACGCCTTCTTCGCCTTCTCGGCGGCTTTCGCGATGTTCTCGTCGGCGGCGTTGTGGCGGCACCAGGCGATGCCGCCGGCGATGTCGCGGCTGCCCAACATGAGGCCGCACACCACGATCTCCTTCACGGCGTTCGCGTTCGCGCCGGGGGTGTTGAACACCACGATGCCCTCTTCGGCGCAACGGTCGAGCGGGATGTTGTTCACGCCGGCGCCCGCGCGGGCAATGGCCTGGAGGCTTTCGGGGAACGCGGTGTCGTGCAGGGCGGCACTGCGGACGAGCACGCCTTCCGCCTGGGTGAGGTCGTCGACGAGCTGGTAGTCGTCGGTGAGCAGGTCGGTGCCGTACGCCGAGATGTTGTTGAGGCAGTGGATGTTGCGCATGAGGTCTCCTTCGAGGATGGCAGACGTCACCGATGACGCGCGGCTCGTCGCCGTTTCTTGCTGCATCCTCCTATAGTGCGCAGGTCGCAACCCGTTGTCAACCACCGTTCAGCGGGTTCGCGCTTTATCTCGGTAAAGTGCGAACCCGCTTCGTCCTCGCGTCGCCGTTCGGTGCTAGTTCTGCGTGGAAAGGAAGGTGGGCAGCGTCATCTGCTCGATCTGATCCTGCAGCTCTTCCAGCTCGTCGAGGTGCGTGTCCTCGTCGCGAAGGATGGCTTCGAGGATGTCGCGCGTGGCATAGTCCAGCACCTGGCCGGCCAGCACGATGGCCTCGTTGTACTGCCTGATCGCATCGAGCTCCAAGGCGTGGTCGTTGTTCACCTGCTGGGGGATCTCCGCGCCGATGTGCATGTCGTTGAGGTGGGATACGATGGGCGTGCCCTCCAGGAACAGGATGCGCTCGATGAGGCGCTCGGCATGCTTCATCTCGGTGATCGAGCGCTTCTTGAAATTCTCGCTCAGGCGGGTGTAGCCCCAGTCCTCGGCCATCTCGGCATGTACCATGTACTGGTTGATGGAGGTCAGCTCGCTGGCAAGCAGACCGTTCAGCGCGTCGACAAGTTCTTGGTTTCCCTTCATGGCAGTGCTCCTTCCATACGCACGATGATAGGGAGGATCCGCCCTTTGTAAGATCCTCGACCTCAGCATTGTACGGACAAGGGACCGGCTTGTTCGCTTGCTTACCGACTCGCATCCGTCCCGTGTTCTTCTCGAAACCTGTCGTTCTGGTTTTTGAAGACCGTGCGAAGGGTTATCGGGGATTTGACAGGTGTGCTAGAATAATCGGCTGGTATTGCTATGTTGGAAGGGACGTATATGTCTGGGCATTCAAAGTGGGCTACAACGAAACATCGCAAGGCGGCGCAGGATGCGAAGCGCTCGGCCTTGTTCTCCAAGCTGTCGCGCAACATCACGGTGGCTGCGAAAGAAGGCGGCGACCCGAATCCCGACAACAACGCATCGCTTGCGGCCGCCATCGAAAAGGCCAAGGGCTACTCCCTGCCGAAAGATAAGATCAAAGTCGCCATCGACAAGGCGTTCGGCTCCGGCAAGGACTCCGCTAACTACGAGACCGTCGTGTACGAGGGCTACGGTCCGGCCGGCGTCGCCGTGCTGTGCGAGGCTCTGACCGACAACCGCAACCGCACCGCCGCCGACGTGCGCGCGGCCTTCAGCCATGCGGGCGGCAACCTGGGCACGTCCGGCTCCGTTGCGTTCCAGTTCGAGCGCAAAGGCCAGATCATGGTTCCCAAAGAGGTCGAGACCGGCGACAAGAAGAACCCCGTGAAGCCGAACGGCGCCGCCGCCGACGAGGAAGAGTTCATGCTCGCTGTGGCCGAGGCCGGCGGCGACGATTACGAGGACGCCGAGGACGAGTGGATCGTCTACACGTCGCCCACCGATCTCATGGCCGTGAAGAAGGCGCTCGAGGAAGCCGACGTCGTCACGAAGGGCGCCGAAATGACCATGGTGCCCACTACGCCCGCGACGGTGAGCGTGTCCGATGCGAAGAAGGTCATGCGCCTTGTCGACCGCCTCGAAGAGCTGGAAGACCTCCAGAACGTCTACCACGTCATGGATATCACTGACGAGATTGCAGAAGCTCTGGACGAATAGGCTCTCTCGAAACCAAGCGAACGCGAAGCCGCCGCAAGCACGAAGCTTGCGGCGGCTTTCTCATGCGGGGTTGGACGAAGGGCGTAAGCGCCGGAGCGTCCGGTATCGCCGACGCCTTGTCGCTCGAAAGCCGCGTTTTCGGCCTCGATTCCGCGGCTTTCGAGCGACAACGGCGCGGCATGCGACCGTGGGCTCCGAGTCTCGCCTGCCCAGCCTGCGGTCTTCCGTTCTTCGCTGCCGCCGTTGTGTATAATAGCTGGTTGCTTGCTTGATTATCAATTGCCGCGCTTTTCGCGCGAAGGGGATTCAGGATTACGGATATGCTAGAAGCACTCGCTCGTCTTTTCTCGTACATCGTTCAGCCTTGCTACGATCTGACAGGAAGCTGGTGGATGGCTATTTTGCTGTTCACCGTGATCATCAAGATCGTTCTCATGCCGCTGTCGCTTTGGTGCCAGTGGAACAGCATCGTCATGGTCAAGATCATGCCGGAGCTCAACCGCATCAAAGTGAAGTACTTCGGCGACGCCGAAACCATCGGCGAGAAGCAGACCTTGCTGAACAAGAAGCACCACTATCATCCTCTGCTGTCGCTCATTCCGTTGGCGGCGCAGATTCTCGTGCTGTTCGGGCTGGTGGAAGTGATTCACGGCATCACCGACCACGGCGCTCCGGGAACCGAGTTCTTGGGCATGGTGCCGATTGAAGACGGAGGGCTTTCTTGGATCATGCCGCTTCTGGCCGGTTTGTCCGCGGTGGTGATGGGCTTCGCGCAGAACAGGATCAACCCGCTGCAGCGCGAGCAGTCGAAGATGGAGAAGAACACCACCAACGGGCTGTCCATCGTGTTGTCCCTCGTCCTGGGCGTGTACGTGGCCGCCGGCATGGCCTTCTACTGGATATGCTCGAACCTGATGGCCATCGTTGTACAGGCCCTGTGCAACCTGATCATGCGGCCAGCGAAGTATATCGACTATGCCGAACTCGCTGCAAGTCGTGTGGAGCTGGACGAGCTCAACGCTTTCACGGCGCGTAAAACGCCTTGGTACAAGCGCGATCCGCTGGCGAAGCGCGAGAAGGAGGACTACAGGCGCTTCATGAGCGTGGTCGGCAAGCATATCGTGTTCTACTCCGAGCGCAGCGGCTTCTACAAGTACTTTCAGGGCGCCGTCGAATGGCTGCTGGCGAACTCCGATGCGTGCGTTCACTACGTTACCAGCGATCCCAACGACCAGGTGTTCAAGCTGCATGAGGCAAATCCCCGCCTCATGCCGTACTACATCGGCGACAAGCGCCTGATCACGCTCATGATGAAACTCGATTGCGACGTTGCCGTGATGACGCTGGACGATCTGGAGAATTTCTACATCAAGCGTTCGTATATTCGCAAAGACATCGAGTACGTGTACGCGTTCCATCATATGACGTCCACGCACTTGGTGTGCACGAAGGAGGCTTTCGACCACTACGACACCGTTCTGTGCGTGGGCCCGCATCAGAAGGCGGAGCTCGAACGGGCCGGGGAGATGCGGGATATCCCTCGTCGCAATCTCGTGGAATGCGGCTACGACCTGCTCGATCGGCAGATCGCGGCCTACGAGTCGCGCAAGGCCGCGAAAGCTGCCGAGGGCGCCGGGTCGCGTCGTCCCGTCGTGCTCGTCGCTCCGTCGTGGCAGGAGGACTGCCTGCTCGACCTGTGCGCCGACGAGGTGCTCGAGCCCTTGCTGGGACGCGGGTTCAGCGTGATCGTGCGTCCGCATCCCGAGTACACCAAGCGCTATCACGCCCGGTGGGAGTCGCTGCAGCAGCGCTACGCGTCGTGGTCGCGCGACGACATCTACTTCGAGCAGGACTTCAGCACGTCCGATTCGGTCTACGATGCCGACGTGCTGGTCACCGACTGGTCCTCCATCGCCTGCGAGTTCTCCTTCACCACGATGAAGCCGTGCGTGTTCGTGGACACGCCCATGAAGGTGACCAACCCCGATTGGGAAGAGCTGGGCATCGAGCCCGCCGATCTGGCCATCCGCAATCAAATCGGCGCGTCGCTGGCCATGGAGGAGCTGCCGCGGTTGGGCGATGTCGTGGAGGACATGGTTGCCCGCCCCGAAGCCTGGCGGAACCGTATCGAGGAGGTGCGTTCGCGCATGATCTACCATAAGGGTCGCGGGGGCGAGATCGCCGGCGCATATCTGCTTGACCGCATGCTGGCGAAGCAGGGCGACCGGGCCGTCGAGGCGTCCGGAGCATCCCGGCTGGATAGGGCTGGCGTAGCCGGCTGGATCGACGAGGAGGTGCGTCATGCGGGATAGCAGCCTGCCGCGCTTCGCTGCGCGCATCGGCCTTGTGGCGTCCGACGTCGCGTTCCCCCTTGTCATCGCTCTGGTTTTGACGCTGGGTTTCGCCTCGCCGGCCTACGCCTACGTCGACCCTTCGGTCATGACCTACACCATACAGGCGCTGGCGGGCGTCGCGGTGGCGCTTTCGGCTGTGCTCGGCGTCGTTTGGCGCCGCATGCGCAGACATCTTCTGCATATTCTGCGCATCGACGAGAACGAGGGAAAACAGGTTGAAGGCGCGGTACACGCGCTCGATCCGCTTGCGTTCGATTACCGAGACCGCCTCGATAGGGCGGAATCGGAAGCGCGCAGGATGAAGGCCAAGCAAGCGTCGAACAAGCCTGAGACGCTGTGCTGGCGTGCGCGCTTCCTGTTCTCGCTGGTGGCTTCGCTGATGCTGGTCTACACTTTCGCAGTGGTGGCTCCGCTGGAAATCGTCGCCAGCAGCGTTAACAGCCTGCTTTTCACGGTGACGGACGTCTGGGTTCCCTTCGCCGTCGTCGGGCTCGCGGGCACTGTCGTGCTAGCCTTAGCGTTGTCGCTGTTGCGGGGAAGGGCGTTCAACGTGTGCTTCGCGGTTGTGGCGGCCGTGGGCGTGGCCGGCTTTGTGCAGGCCCTGTTCCTGAACGGATCGCTTCCCGCAGCCGACGGCACGCAGGTGGTTTGGGACGACTACACCACGGCCACCGTGGTGAGCGCCGTCGTGTGGATCGTCCTCATCGGGTCGGCGGTGTTCCTGTCGCTGAGGAAGTCGCTGGCGTTCAAGGGCACGGCCGCCGCGCTGTGCCTGGTGGGCGTCGTCGCGCAATCGGTGAGCCTGGGAGTCCTGCTCACCGCGCCGGCGCCCGACGGCCTACCCCCTGTCGCGGCGAGGCACTCCGTCACCACCGACGGCGTCTCGGAGGTTTCGTCGAACGGCAACATAATCATGTTCGTACTTGATACGTACGACACGCTGTTTTTGGAGGAGGGCCTGGAGGAAGAGCCCGGCTGCCTCGACGAGTTCACCGGGTTCACCTGGTTCGACAACTCCACAGGCTCGATGATCCCCACGCGCTACGCCATGGCCTCGATTCTGACGGGGCAGTCCCTCGACGAAGGCGATGAGGGCTTCTCCACGTCGTTGATCATCGACTGGTACGAGCAGCACGGCCTGATCGACGACATCAACGCGCAGGGGTACGAGACGCGCCTGTACGCCACCGACATCAACGATGCCATCGGCTCCCTGTCCGAGCGGGTGGAGAACATCAAGCTTCGCGAGAACCAGCTGGACTACCCGTCGGCGGTTGCGATGCTGGTGAAGTGTTCGCTGTACCGCGATCTGCCCTGGGCGCTGAAGCCGCCGTTCTGGTTCTACACCGACGAGGTGAACAGCGCTGCGTTGGGCAGCGGTGCCGAGAGCGCCGTGAACGCGCTGTGGACCATGAACGACGCGCGATACTACGCAACCCTCAAAGAGCAGGGGCTGAGCGCTGCCGACCTGGGCGAGAAGGGGAACTTCCGCGTCATTCACCTGGCGGGCCCCCATCCGCCGTACACGCTGAACCGCAATGCCGAGACGGTGGAGGACGGAACCGGCGCCATCGAGCAAGGCCTCGGATCTCTCCACATCGTGAGCGCGTACCTGGAGGAGCTCAAGCGGTTGGGCTTGTACGACGAGGCCACCATCGTGGTGACCGCCGACCATGGCGAGTGGTACATCGCCGAAGACATAGTGCGTGCGACCAGCCCTATCATGCTGGTGAAGCCCTCGACGCAGCCGGGCGGCTCGGACGAGCCCGTGAAGCGCTCTTCGGTGCCGACGGGACACGTCGATCTCGCGGCGACGCTGCTCGAGGCCGCCGGGGGCGATGCCTCCGCGTACGGCGGGATGAGCGTGTTCGACGTGCCCGACGCCCCGCGCCCCCGCTACTACAACGCCTCGTCGGTGGTGGGTCCCGAGCACGTGTACACGTCTATCATCCAGTGGGAGATCGACGGCGATGCGATGAACTGGGACGATTGGCGCGAAACGGGAGTGAGATGGCCCATCGGCTGATCGGCGACGATGGCTGCGAGGTGCAGGGATGATTGTCGCTTTCGCAGATCTTTCGAGCTGGTGAACGCGAAGCCGCCGCAAGCACGAAGCTTGCGGCGGCTTTCTCATGCGGGAGACTGGTTACCCCTCGTACACGATATCGCCGTTCGAGACGGTGCAGACCACCTTCGCCTCCGAGATCTGCTTGGGGTCGACGTCGAGGATGTTGCGATCGATCACGACGAGGTCTGCCTTCTTGCCTGTTTCGATTGTGCCCACGATGTCGTCCATGAAGTTCTCGTACGCCACGTTCTTCGTGTACATCTCGAGCATCTGGTAGGCGGTCAGTCCTTGCTCCTTCCACCGGTAGTGGTCTTCGTCCTCTTCGACGGGGAAGGGGCTGTTGCGCGTGATGCCCACTTCGATTTCAAGCAGGGGATCGTAGGCGGTCACGGCTCCGTCGCTGCCGCCGCTGATGAGGCAGCCTGCTTCCAGCATGTCCTTAGCCGGGTACATGTCGAACGCGCGCTCCTTGCCGATAAATGCGGCTTCCAGTTGACACAGAGGGTCGTTGTACATCCACAGGAACTGCAGGTTGCTGATCGCTTTGAGATCCGCGCAGCGTTTGATGTCCTCGGGAGTGATGGCGCATACGTGCACCATCGTGTGACGCGCGTCACGCTTGCCGTTCGCCGCTTCGGCGCGCTCGTAGGCGTCGAGCGAGGCGCGCACGGCTCCGTCGCCGATGGCGTGAATATGCGCCTGGTACCCGTTCTTGTCGAGATCGGCTACCACCTGGTCGAGCTCTTCTGTGGACCAGTCGCTTGTGGCGGTCCAGCCTTCTCCCTTGCCGGCTGCGGGCAGGTACGGCTCCAGCATAACGGCCGTTGCGCCTTCGGTCACGCCGTCGTAGACGATCTTCACCGTGCCGGTTTGGAACATGTCGGAATCGTAGGCGGCTACGGCATCGAGCTTCTTCTTGATGCCTTCGTAGCCCATGCCCGGCTGTCCCCACACGAGGAAGCGCTGGCGCAGATGCAGATCGCCCCGTGCGTCCATGTTGTGGAGCGCCTCGGCGTGGATGAGCTCGATGCCCGACAGGTTGATGTTCGTGAGGCCGGTGATGCCCAGCGAATGACAGTACTCCTGGAACGCTTCGTAGGCTTTCGCCATGTTCTCGGTCGAGTAGGGAACTTCGATCTTGGACGTGACAAGGCCTTTCGCTGCGTCGGTCAGCAGACCGCTTGGCTGGCCAGCGGCGTTGTGCACGATGGAGCCTCCGTCGGGGTCGGGCGTGTCGGCCGTGATTCCGGCGATTTCCAGCGCCTTGCTGTTCACCCAATAGGAATGGTGCGATACGTCGCGGATCATGATGGGCTTGTCGGAGCAGATGGCGTCGAGGTCCTCTTTCTGCGGGCCCGGGTTCGATCCGTCGGGTTGCAGATAGGCGTTCTGCATGAACGGTCCGCCGTAGTACACTTCGTCGTCGGGATGCGCTTCCACGAACTCGCGGATGATGCGCAGATACTCCTCGTTGTCCATGGTGCCTTCGGGGATGGCGATTTGGAACAGTTCTTCGTAATAAGGCTGTGGGCCGTGCAGGTGGCCGTCCATGAAGCCCGGGCACAAGAACTTGCCGCCGAGGTCGATGACCTTGGTCGCGTCGCCTACGAACGCCTCGATGCCGGCATCGTCTCCTACGTACACGATGTCGCCGCCGCGCACGGCGACGGCCTGCGCTACGTCTCCTTCGTTTACGAGCGTCTGCACGTGGCCGTTCTTGAATACGAGGTCGGCCGCCTTGCCGGTTGCCTGCGCTTCGGCTTCGATGCTCGTGTCCGCCGCCCCTTCTTCTGCGGGCGCGCTGCATCCGAACGGTCCTCCCAGCAGCATCCCTGCTGCAAGCACCGATGCTCCCGCTACGAACGAACGGCGCGTGAGCGCGCTTTGCCGTCCCAGTCCCTGGTTCGTGCTATGCGTCATGACGATCCCTTCCTTCCCTTGTTCGACGATACGCTTGCCGGATCCCTTGTGCCGACGGCACCTTGCCCGACGTTATGGCCGAAGGGGGCCTGCGACAATCAACGCGAAGATGGATGCCTGCTCGAAAGAGGGTTTATTTTTCTCTACCTTGTAGCAAACATGCTGGTGGAGGGCGAGGGTGCTTGTTTTGCGGAAGGGCGCGCTCCCGAGCGGGAATTCGCGCGTGCTATAATCCGCCGCAGGGGAAAGGGGTGCGATGGTTTACTTGCTGTTCTTCTACGATATGGGTATGACCATGGCGAACGCGGCGCTCTGTATCGTGTTCGCTGCGTTGTTCGTGCGGAACAGAAGCCCTCTCCATCTTTGGCTCGCTATCTTGTTCGGATTGTGCACGGCTGACATCGTGCTCATGTACCTGTTCGATTTCGTGCCCGATTTCCAGCTGCTGTTCAGCGCTTTTCCCGGATCGTCGCCGTTTTTGTACGGTTACCTGCATCTCGGTATTCTGCTGACGTTCAGGTTCATTGCGGGCTTTATCTTCGACCAGCCGCCGGCGGCGCGGGAAAGTGCGTTGTGGATTTTATGTTGCACGTATCTCGCGGTTGCCGGGTCGTTGTCGGAAGCCGTGGTAGAGGAATTCGCCGAGAACTTGTGCATCGGCGTGCTGCAGCTTTATATCATGGGCATCGGTATTCGAGGGTTGCGCAAGGGCGATGTAGGGGGTCGCGTGCTGGACTCGAAGGCCGTCGTTGCGCTCGTGGCGTCGTTCGCGTTTTGCTCGGTTGGTTATTTGGCGTGGTCGATAGGCTCGTTCGCGGCTGGATGGGAGAGCCCGCGCAACGTGTTCGTCGAATTGTCTGGTGGAATTAATTTCGTGTTCGCCTGTCTTTACCTGGTTGCGTACGCCCGCAAACTCCGCGAGGCATCGGTTCCAGCCGTGGTGCCTTTTGTTGCCAAGCGCTACGATCTCACCAAGCGCGAGGAGGAGATGCTTGAAATGCTGGTGGAGGGGTTGAGCAACCAGCAGATCAGCTCGCAGGCGTACATCTCGGTCGGAACGGTGAAAACGCACGCGCACAACATCTACGCGAAATTGGGCATTAAGGGGCGTGCGGATCTGCCCGCGTTTCTCGAATGCGAGCTCGCCGCCTCCCTTGATCATCGGAG
This sequence comes from Eggerthella sp. BIOML-A1, assembly GCF_009875595.1. Taxonomy (NCBI): domain Bacteria; kingdom Bacillati; phylum Actinomycetota; class Coriobacteriia; order Eggerthellales; family Eggerthellaceae; genus Eggerthella; species Eggerthella sp. BIOML-A1. Next base: position 77,417 of record NZ_WWRZ01000009.1, read on the forward strand.
TTGATCGCGCCGCGCCGCTTCCGTCGTCGGTCTCTGACGAGGGTGTGAAAAAAGCGCGTCTTCCGCGGGTTGTTCCCGGGCTTTGTGCTAGGATGGTAACGAACAAACGTTTGCAACTGAGGCAAACCCTCGGCATGACGACGAAAAGGAACCGATGACGCGCATCGAACGAACCATCTTGGGGATCGATCCCGGCCTGGCCAACACCGGCTGGGGCATCGTGGAGCAGCGCGGGCCGCGCCTGGCGTGCACGGCATACGGGTGCGTGTCCACGCCGAAGGAGCTGCCGCTGGCTCAGCGTCTGCGGAAGATCCACGAGCAGATGGCTGCGGTCATCGCGCGGTTCCAGCCGACGTGCGCGGGAATCGAGACCGTGTGGTTCGGCGTGAACGTGCAAAGCGCGTTCGCCACGGGGCAGGCGCGGGGCGCTGCGCTCGTGGCATGCGCCGAATGCGACCTCGAGGTGCTGGAATTCTCGCCCAGCCAGATCAAGCTGGCGGTGGTGGGAACCGGCTCGGCCGAGAAGGACCAGGTGCAGTACATGGTGCGCCAGCTGCTTGCCCTCGAGGACGTCCCGCGACCCGACCATGCCGCCGACGCGTTGGCCGCCGCCATCTGCTATACCACTCATGAGGGTTTCGCGCGCCGCACGGGCGCGGCATGCATGGCGTACGACGCGCCCGTTTGCAACGTACCCGTCGGAAAGGACAGGCTATGATCGCGTTTCTCAAGGGGACGCTGGCGGGGAAGACCGCCACGACCGCCTACATCGAAGTGAACGGCGTGGGCTATGCCGTGGGCATGTCCCAGGCCAGCCTGTCGAAGCTGCCCGAAGCGGGGGCACCGGTTGAGGTGCACACGTTCTTGCAGGTGCGCGACGATGCGCTGGCGCTGTACGGATTTCTCGCGCTGGAGGAGAAGGCTCTGTTCGAGCGGCTCATCGGCGTGGGCGGCGTGGGGCCGAAGGTGGCGCTTGCCGCGCTGTCGGCGTTCTCGCCCGCGGGTCTTGTGGCCGCCGTGCAGGCGCAGGACGTGGCGGCGGTGCAGCGCATCCCCGGCGTAGGGAAGAAGACGGCCTCGCGCATCATCCTGGAGCTGAAGGGCTCGTTCGACGAGGGGCTGGCAAGCCTGTTCGACGGGGCGGCGCCCGCAGCGGCGTCGGCTGCGAATCTTGCCGGCACGCGCGAGGCGCTGCTGTCGATGGGCTTCACGTCCGAAGAGGCCGACGTCGCCCTCAAGGGCGCCCCCGAAGGCGCGTCCGAGGGCGTGCTGCTACAATATGCGCTGAAGCGATTAGGTTCCGCCGGTCTGCCGACCGGCGGAACGGCTTGACGCTGCGGCTTTCCGCAGCACCCGATCTTGGCGCTCCAAGCCCTCCTCGCGTACGAAGTACGCTTCGTCGGGCTTTCACGTCAATCTCGGGCACCGCGAAAAGCCTCGCTGACATTGTCGGACCGGCGAGGGGGACAATGTTAGACTGGCGAGAAAGATGAAAAGGCGGCTATGGCTGACAACGGCATTCAAATAGAAGGGCTCGTGTTCGAGGCGGGCGCCGGAGCGGGGCGGGATGGCGGCTCGTCGCCCGTCGACGCACGCTCGCGCGCGGTGGCGCCGACGCTCACTGAGGACGATCTCGCGCTCGATCGCAGTCTGCGCCCTAAGCGCCTGGGCGACTACCTGGGGCAGACGAAGATCAAGGAGTCGCTCGCCATCCTCATCGAGGCGGCTCAGGCGCGCGGCGACGTGGTGGATCATATCTTGTTCTCAGGACCTCCGGGCCTCGGCAAGACCACGCTGGCCACGGTCGTCGCCAACGAGCTGGGCGCGAACATCAAGACGACGAGCGGCCCCGCCATCGAGCGCACGGGCGATCTGGCGGCCATCCTCACGAACCTCGAGGAGGGCGATGTCCTGTTCATCGACGAGATCCATCGCCTGAACCGCATGGTCGAAGAGGTGCTGTACCCTGCGCTCGAGGACTTCGCCCTCGACATCGTGGTGGGGAAGGGCCCGGCGGCGCGCTCCATCCGCCTCGACTTGCCGCGCTTCACCCTCGTCGGCGCCACAACGCGCACCGGTTTGCTGACCGGTCCTTTGCGCGACCGTTTCGGCATCGTGTTCCGTCTGCAGTACTACTCGCCCGACGAGCTGGCCTCCATCGTGTGCCGTTCCGCCTCCATCCTGGACGTCGCAATCGAGGAGGACGGGGCGCTGGAGATCGCGCGCCGTAGCCGCGGCACCCCGCGTCTGGCGAACCGCCTGCTCAAGCGCGTGCGCGATTGGGCGCAGGTGCGCGGGGACGGCATCATCGACGAGGACGTGGCCGCCCAAGCGCTCAGCTTCTTCGAAGTCGACGCGTTGGGCTTGGACATGATGGACAACCGCATCCTCGAGCTTCTGGCCGTGCAGTTCGGCGGCCGCCCCGTGGGGCTGACCACGCTGGCGTCTGCCCTGTCGGAGGACACCGACACGCTGGAAGACGTCTACGAGCCTTACCTCATGCAGCAGGGCCTGCTGGTGCGCACGCCGAAGGGCCGCATCTGCACCGAGCGGGCCTACGACCATCTGGGGATTCCGGTTCCGCCGTCCTCGTGATCACGACCGTCCGGGGCGTCCCGGGCTTACGAAGGGAGCTTCCATGCTCGAACAGGATTACCTGATGCGCATCCTCCTGCAATTCGCGGAGGCCATCCGCCGCAGCTGGGCGCGATCGGTGGAGGATCGCGATCCGCGCGATGCCGCCAACATGCTGGAGCACGCCATAGGCGACGCCACCGACATCGACGGCGCCACGCTGCTGTCGCTGTCGCCCGAGTCGATAGCCAGCGTCATGCAGGTGTCGGGCGTCGACCCGCGCGTGTCCGAGTACATCGCCCGGAGCCTGCTTCTGGCCTCGGGTTATCTGGCAGAGGCGGGCGAGGGCGATCTGTCCGCCCTGCGCGCCGAGCAGGCTCGCGCCTTGGCCGAGGCGTACGATCTCGATCTGCCCGACACGCCCGAAGAGCTAGCCACCCTTTTGGATGAGGCCGATGCCGCGCTGGCGAAAGACGCCGAGTCCACCATGGACGTGCTAGGCTACGGCACCGAGCCCGTCATCCCGGCGAACACGATCGAGGCGCCCCTCGATTCCGACCGGTAGGAGCCCGCTCGATCAACGGATCGGTAAAATACGGGCGAAAAAGAGAATCCCGAGCTTTTTTGTTGCCGCATAGCGTATAGTAAGCATGTGCCCTCGAGGTGAGGGCGAGTGTTGCGGCCATGCAGCACACAGTGTTACCTCCTCGGGGACGAGGAGAGGAAAGAGGATTTAAAATGGCGGAAGGTACTGTTAAGTGGTTCAACCCGGAAAAGGGCTACGGCTTCATCTCTCAGAAGGATGGCGAAGACCTCTTCGTGCATTTCTCTGAGATCAAGATGGACGGCTTCAAGACGCTTGACGAAGGTGCTGCGGTGCAGTTCGACGTCACGACCGGTCAGAACGGCAAGCTTCAGGCAAGCAACGTGACGAAGGCATAAGCAGACTAACATATAGAATGCTGAAATGACCCCGCAAAGTGCGGGGTCATTTTTTAATGCGTATCGGTTCGGCAGTGTCTCTTTGCGGGGCTTGGGTCGCGGGCCGATGAGCCGAAAACCCTCTTTTAGGCGTAAAAATGCGTAAACTCCGTCCCGAGGGTTGCCAGCCTTGCGGCGTTCGCGACGCTGTTGATTTTGCGATGCCTCAGTGCTGCGATGATAATGCGGTTCTCTTTGGTGAGATGTTCGACGTTCGGATGGTGTGCCATGCGGTGTAGCAGTTAAAAGCAGCGCGCTACGCCGGCCGACTCCGTCTTCTAAGACGAAGGAGGCGAGGCCGGCTTACTGCTATCGACGCGAACCCGGACGTGTCGAAAGTATACTGATTATGGTGCGAACTCGGTTGGGGCCTTTGATCCTCGGGCTCTCACGCCGGCACGCTGCCCGATTCACTCTTATCCAGGCTGACTGACTTTTGGGTATTGGATTTTGCGTCTTCGTTGCGTCGCAAGTTGTTTGGCATGCTGTGGGCGGGGGGCGGAGGGTCTGAATGTTTCACGTGAAAACATTCGTACGTGTCGAATCGAAGTCATGATGGGGCTGATCCGTTCCCGTTGAGTAGGCGGGAGCAGCAAAGGAGTCGAGCGCTTTACGAGACGGGCTTGCGGGTTCGTGTGAAACCCCAGAGGCCATAGAGTTTCTTGCTATTTGATAGTTAATATGTATCATTTAAGAAATAATTACCAAAAAGGTATTAACAAAACGCGTGCATGGTGCTTAAATAAAAGAAAAGAGGGTATCGGGAAAACGGTCGACGGTCGGAAATAGCGAGGGAGTGCGCTTTTCACGCATCGTTCGGTCGACAATCGACAAGCAACACATATGCACAGCACGCTCACACGCCATATAGGGCGCTGCGTCTGCATAACGGGGGAGCACATGACTACGATTTCGCATCGCAAACTTTGTCGCGGGGGGGGGGCTCACTAGTCTGCTAATTGCAGCAGCGGCGGTGCTTCTGGTTGCGTTTGCGGGCGTGCGCCTCGTAGGACTGACCCCGTACGCCGTTCTCTCGGGCAGCATGGAGCCCGAATATCCCGTTGGCTCGCTGGTGTACGTCAAAGCGGTCGATCCGCTTGACGTCGAAGTGGGCGACGCCATCACGTTCAGCCTGCCCTCGGGCACGCTGGTGACCCATCAGGTGTATCAGATCGATGCCGAATCCCGTGCGTTCCGCACGCAGGGCATCGCCAACATCGCCAGCGACGGGTCCATTTCCCCCGACGCCGCGCCGGTGCCGTACGAGAACCTCGTGGGCAAACCCGTGGCGTGCATCCCGTATCTGGGCTACATCAACAAATTCCTCACTTCTCCGCTGGGTCTTGTGATTGCAGGGACGGCTATCGCCGTTTTCATCATAGCATCGATTGCTGCCGGGAAGCTTGCCGCCCTCGATAGCGGCCAAGCGGCATCGCACCGAGGGGGTGGTGGCAAGCACAGCCGATGCGCCTGAGCATTGAGCGACAGCGTGCGCCCCTGCAAGCGGACGCAAGAAACGAACGAGAGAGAGGAGCGCTTCATGGAAGCGGAAGTAAAACGTAGAAAGCGCCGTGTGGTGTTGGTTGCCCTGGCGGCCTGTTTGGTGGTGGCCGGCATCGGCGGAACCCTAGCCTGGTTCAGCGCGCAAAGCAGTCTGACGAACACGTTCAAGGTGGGCAACATCACCGATCCGACGACGAAGCCGGATAAGCCCTCTGAAAACCTTCCCAGTGACACAACGAAGGTGAGCGGGAATATCTATGAGCCCAGCTGGGTTGACCAGTCTGCGATCGCTCCGGGTGCGAGCGTGGCTAAGGATCCGTACGTGGGCATCGGCAAGGACAGCGAGTCTGCCTATGTGTACGTGTACGTGAAGAACAATCTGCCGGAAGGTGCATACTTCACGATCGAGCAGGGTTGGGAAGCGGTTGAAGCAACTTTGGTTTCGGGATCGCAAGACCAGTACACGGGCGGTCTGTTCGCCTATGCCTCCAACTACCAGAATGGAGCTGGTCTCACCGAGCTTAAACCGACTGGTACCCCTGCTGCCGATGCTTGGACGAAAACCCCCCTGTTCAAAAGCATTATGACGAGCGATACGTTTGTGGCGAACGACACCAACAAAACGGTTGAGGTGTATGCATATGTTGCAGCCAAATCGAACAACAGCGAGTCTACGACCGATCTCGACGCTGCTGCCAAGGCTTGGGCGGCTGAGATCAAAATGAAGCAGTAGCTTCCAGCGTCGCAACTTGCGCATGCTCAGCCTTTGAGCTGCCCTTTGCCCATCCCGGCGCTCCCTCGGGCGCCGGGATGGGCGCATCCGCACCCGTTTACCCAAGGACCTGGATCCCTATGACTGAACACGCACATCACAACATCGCCAGCGCCGCATCGCCCGACGATGCCGCGCGCGAGGCTGCGCCGCCCGACGAGCTCCGCTCGAGCTCGACCGGCCAGCCCTCTGCACCGGAGGCCCGTGCGAAGGCCTCCCGCGCGCAGCGCTTCGCCGCGGTCGCTGCGGCGCTGACGCTGTTGTTCGCTGCCGCGGTTTTGGCGACCCAGGCGTTCAACGTCGAGCTGTTCGACGCGCATCACCCCTTCTCGTTCGGCGCGCCCGACATCGAGGTGGTCGAAACCATGTTGGACGCCTCGGGAAACGAGGTTCCGGCGCTTGTGGACGACCGTATCAACCCCGGCTCCGGCGCCGTGAGCCGCATCGTGCGTGTGCAGAACCTCGGCACGCATCCGATGTTCGTGCGCGTGATGCTGAGCGTGGAAGGCGTGCGGCCCAACGGCGACGCGCTGTCGCTCGACCACGCCGTGACGTACGACTTCGGCGACGCGTCCGCGTGGCAGCGGGGGCAGGACGGCCGGTACTACCTGGCCGTCGCGCTGGAACCCGACCAAACCACGCCCGTGCTGATCGACTCGTTCGAGGTGGAGGCGGGCGCGCTGGCCGGCATCGACCAGCTGAAGCTGGTGATCAAGGCCGACGGCGTGCAAAGCGAGCACAACGCAACCAGTTCCCTGACTGCTGAAGGATGGCCGGCATGATGAATACTCGGGTTTCGATATGGCAGAAAGCGCTGCGCATGGTGCTGGCGCTTGCTTTGGCCGCGACCGCGGTGCCCTTCGTCGCACCCGACAAGGCGCATGCCGATTGGGTCGATAATACGTACCATATCACCAGCGTGGCCGACTTGGTGTACGCGGTCAATCTGACGCATACGACCGCCGGCCAGAGCATCAATATTGTTTTGGATAACGACCTGACTCTGAACGAAGCCGACCTCGAGGTTGCGAAACAGAACGGCGGTCTGATCTTCGGCACCATCGACCTGCCGTTCAAGGGTGCGTTCGACGGCCGGGGCCACACCATCACAGGTTTGGAATACAACCGCGATTTGTGGACTCCGAAGGCGAACACCGGCCTGTTCGCCAGCACCGACGGTGCCACCATCAAGAATCTCACGCTGAAAGATGCCAAAATCGGCGCGGACTTCCGCGGCGGCGTGTTGGTGGGCCGCGCGGACAGCACGCGCATCGAGAACGTCACCCTTATCAGCTGCACATCCAGCATCACGCCCGCCAACAACGCCGTCAGCCTGATCACCAACGCCGGCGTGCTGGGCGGCATCCTCGCCGGCGAGACGAACGGAGGCGTCATCTACAACTGCGAGGTGCGCGGCGGCAGGTGCGTGTCGAACTCGACGTCCGCCGTCGCCGCGCTGGGCGGCGAAGGGCTGTACATGGGCGCGTTGGTAGGTGCAGCAAGCGGAACCGTCATCGAGTATTCGCGTGTGACGCCGATTCGCGAGGTTGCGGCCGATGGCGCCGTGACCTACCAGCATGCAAGCGTCAAGAACAGCTACGACAAGGCGGTGGGCGCCCTGGGCGGCTTCACCGTGTACGCGGGCGGCGTGACGGGGCAGCTTTCGAACGGCGCCCAGATGATCGACTGCTTCTCTACGGCGGACTGCTACGCCTACTGCGGCACGTACGTGAGCGTCGGCGCGGGCGCCACGGTGAGCGTCGGCGGCCTGACGGCGTCGGCGTACGACAGCAACTGCAGCATCGAGCGCTCCCATTACGCCGGCAACCTGAGCTCGAAGCAGTATAACGCGCTGATCGTCATTCCCATCATCGAGTACAACGTGTATCTGGCCGGCCTTGCGAGGAGGGCCGATGGCCTGTCGGTAAGCGAGTCGTACTTCAAGCCTTCTGCAAGCGCAGAGGAGGGTACGAACAAGAAGATCCCCGCGTTGAATGACGCCGCGACGGGGCCGTCGTTCGGGCCGTTGGACGATGACGTGTACGTCGACCGCGATTTCTGGGAGGGGTGCGGCTACGACTTCGCGGGCGGCATCGAGCGCAGCAGCGCATATTCCGCCAGCCATATCAACAAGTGGGTCATAGATTATGACTTGGGCATTCCCGTGCACGGGTCGTCCATCAAGGCGACGTTCGATTTCCCAGGCGCGGCCAGCGTGAGCATCGGGACGACCGGGCTTTCGCCGATACAGGAGCAGATGACTGACAACGCCTGGAAGTTCGCCGTGCAGGGCGTTCTTGCTGCGGACAATACGGTGAAGCTGAGTGCGACGACGAACCCGAAGGATGAGGGTGTAGCGGCTAGCAAGGAGAACCAGGGTTATCGCTTTGCGGGATGGTATCGCGAGTCCAAGGTCACGGTGAACGAGGTGGCCGAGGATCCCGCGTACTTCAAGCCGATGGTGACGGCAGACAAGTTGGTGTCGAACGTTATCGACTACACGCCGGCGAACACTCCCGACGTGAAGCAACTCGAGGACAACGACCTGTTCATCGCGCATCACCAAGCGCAGGTGCTGTTCCACGACGTGGCCGGCAACGTGATCAACAAAGACACCGGCGCGGTGGATTCGACTATCGGCGACGACTGGTACGACTACTTCGACTTGCTGCCGTCGCCGAGTCCGGCGAAGCCCTCCAATAGCTCGACCTTCGTCGGTTGGACGACGACTGCGAAAAACGAAGGCGGGGTTCTCAAGGGTTATGCCAGTGTCATGTCCTCGGAACTTGCCGGCATCAAGGCCAGCGGCGCTTTCTACGAAGCGGGCGATCCGGTGGACAAACCCATGGATCTGTACCCGATCTACAGCGACTATGCAAGCAACATCGTCACCGAGATCGAGGGTTATACCAACCAGGACAATGTTACAGTGCGCGACGGCGTGGGATCGACAGGTGCGAAGCCGGTGTCGAACCCCGACGGAACCACGTCGTATCAGGTGTTCGTGAAAGATGTTCAGGGCACCGAGCTGAGCAACGGCGGGGCGCTTCCCGACGGCTATCGGTTCCTGGGATGGTACAAGAACGTGGACGGCGTTGAGGTGCGCGTGAGCTCCGATTCCAGCTACACCATCCCCGCCGACACCGACCTCACCCAACAGCAAACCTACATAGCCCGCTTCGAGTACCGGGTTGATTACTACGTCGCCTCAGATGCGCAAGATGCTGGCGATTTTAAGAACCCCACACTTCATGCTGAGAGATGGCAACGATACGAAAGCGCTTTCGTGGAGTTGCCTCCACCCGCGTATTACAAAGAGAAGTTCGAGTATTGGGCGTCGTACAACCCCGATGCTAACCCTGCAATAGGAGCTAAATTTACCGGTGTGATACGTAATCCTGAAAGAGTTGCTTCGAAAATGAAGCTCGACGGCACATCAACCGGCTTTGCGTTTGGAGTTGGTATTGACTTTCCTGGGGCGGGTTCCGTTGAGCTGACGGGAAATCCATTATTGACCGGAAGCACCGTTGGAGGCATCAGGGTTGATACGGTGTCAAATGAGAGCTATGTGTTTAGATTCTGGACAGGAGAAGGGACGAACGATTCCCATCAGTGGGGTGAATGGAAAGAGCCGAGTCAAGATAAGGCGTTTCAACCGAAAGGATCCTCTTATTCCACTGCTCGCGCCTATTACTTTCAGGCTCACTACGCTGCAAACGTCAAGTTCGAGGGCGTGTCGAAGGCCGATGGGGGCGAGTGGGTTGTTGAGCGCCGTTACGAAGAGCGGGTTCTGCTAGATCAAGACTTCTCTAATGCATACGACTATCCGAAAGCGGGTTCGTCAACTGGGGTGTCGTTCACTTCTGCCGCTTCTCCCACGGATGCTGAGATGCAGCGTGACGGGTATCGGTTCTTGGGGTGGATTGACAAGTCTGCCATCGCTGCGGATGAGATGACCCAGCATGAATGGGACTACGTTTTCGACGTGACGGGTGACCAGTACTGCACCTCGCAGGCTTCTAAGGCGGTTCCCTACCTGCTGGCTGCCGATGCGGTTTGCACGCGGCCTATGGACCTGTATCCGGTGTATGTGAAGTACGACGTGACCGTCACTACGAACATCGCGCAGGCGGGCGTGCCCTCCGGCGCTGGCGTGAACATCCCGGCCGCGCCGACAGTAGCCGATGGGGGTGCGGCGGCCAGCTTCAATCTGCCGTACAACACGTATACGCGCGATACCGGGCAAGGTGGCACTACCTCTGCAACGGACAACGTAAGCGTGACCGTGAAAGACGACCAGACCATCGACCTCTCCCTGACGGCCGAAAACAACGCAACGCCAGTGGTAGCGGACGGTCAGGCGACGTATCTGCTGAAGTCGTGGACGATCGAGAAGACGTTCCAGGGGCAGACGCATACCGAGACGATTCCCGCCGGGGTCGCTGCCGACGCAACTGCGAACCCTTTGAGCTACACCATCGAGTCGGGCCCCTCGTACAGGTTCGTCGCGAACTACGAGCCGTTGGTGGTGGTGTACCACGTGAACGACGGAGTCACCGAAACCGTGGTGCGCAACAACGGTCAGCAGCTGGGGAAGGGGCCTGATCCGACGTTCGACATCGCTAACATCGATACAGCGAATGCTGGAATCCACGTGTTCGTGGGCTGGACGGCGACGCGTCCGGCGACGGGGCAGTACGCGATTTGGAGCGAGGGTACTGCGATGGTGTCTTCGAGCACGATCGTGCATCGGTCGATGGAGCTGTGGCCGGTGTATCGCGCGGCTACGGTGAGCGTGAACTCGAACATCGACAAGGAGATTGAGGCCGCGGGCGAAAAACCTGAGAACTACCGCTCGCTGAGCCGTTTGGGCTCGATTGACTCGGTCACCCTCGTCGCGGAGGCGAAGGACTTCCCCGGCTACCAGTTCGACCACTGGGCGACGGGCTATGTTGACGACAGCAACCAAGGTACGACCGTGACCGACAACAGCAACTTCGTGCTGAGGGGCAGCAGGCCGTTCGACGGTATCCTGTACACGGCGGTGTACGTGAAGGTGCACGAGGTTCGCTACCATGACACGCAGGGCAACGTGATATACACCGCCAACGTGAAGGGCAACGAGCGCACGTTCGTGCACGAAGTTCCCGTCGGGACGGAGACGGCTCCCGATTCTGGCGGGGGAACGACTGCCGGCTCCGGAGGGACGACTCCGACGCAGCAGGTGCCGATCGACGTGGAGGCGTACCACAATATCGCCGTGGCCCTTGACGCTGCTGCGAACGCGGACGGGCGCGAGGCGTTCAGCAACTGGCAGTGGGACAACAACGGCGTCATGGTTCCTTGGGACGAATTCTTTGACAAGCCGATCACGGGGGACATGGACCTGTATCCCGTGACCTGGCAGGTGAAGGCCACCGATGCGCAAGATGTTGCCATGACCGACCAGCTGACCTGGGCGATAGACGTGAGCGCTTTGGAAACTTCGGGCGCGCCTACGGCGGAGGGGTCGGCCGCGACGCCGAACGCCGAGAAGCAGACCTATCCCATCCAGGCGTACTTCGGGCAGGGCAACTACTACGACCAGAAGCACCTGACGGTTCACGTGGAGAAGCGCTCCTACAAGCCTTCGAGCGAGCCGACATATCAACCGGGCAATCCGCTTCCGGCCGACCGCGATGCGTCTGCGGCGTTGGGCAAGCAGGTCGCTCTGTACGACGACAGAGCCACGGGCAACGTGTTGGCATCGCATGTCGGCACGAGCGGCGACTTCCGGGACTTCCAGGTGGTGAGCGCTGCCAACACTTCGGTGTGCACGGTGGACGGCACTTCGTACACCACCCAAAACAACGGCGACGCCTTGTTCGTGTTCGGCGACATCAAGCTGCTCACCATCACGAAGAAGACCGCTGCCAAGGAGGCGGCAGGGGAGACGTTCCTGTTCACGGTGACCAACCTCAAGGACGGGGCCCTGCAGACCCGCTCGGTTTCGGTCAAGTGCCCCGACAAGCCGGACAAGGACGGGATCTACGCGGCCAGCGTGCAGTTGCAGTTGGGCCAGGGCGAATACTTCGTGAGGGAGGACAAGTCTTGGGCGTGGCGCTATGGACAATCGTACCAGGTGAACGGCGTGACCGTCCCTTCCGGTGCCGACGGCGCGCGCGTGGTGGTCTCGCGTTCTCAGGGCGGTTCGGCCGTGGTGTGCGAGAACGCGCTGGAAAACGACGCGTGGCTGGATGACTCGGCTCGCGCGATCAACGAGTTCGGGAAGGGGGCGAATTCGTAATGGGCAGGGGAAAGCATGCGAAGCCGGCCGAGCGTCGGGCCGCGGCATTCGATCTGCCGCGCAAGCGCCCGGGACGCAAGCGTGCGGCGGTGGTTGCCGCGTGCCTTGCGGCCATGCTGTGCTGCGCAGGCGCGCTGGCGTGGTTTCACACGGAGTCGGGCCTTTTCAACATGTTCAAGGCGGCGAACGTCACGCCGGGCGTGAACGAAACGTTCGACTCGCCGTACACGGTGAAGGAGAACGTGTACGCGACCAACAAGGGGAACGTGAAGGCGTACCTGCGAGCCTCGGTGTCGGTTCGCTGGGAGACCGGGAGCCAGGCCGACGGTTCCGCCGTCGTGTTGGGCGACGTTCCGGAGCTTGGTAAGGACTACACGATGGTTTGGGGCGCCGTCGCACATCCTGACGCCACCCCTTGGATTCAGGGGACAGACGGCCTGTACTACTGGCCGAAGCCCCTCGCTCCCGAAAGCGAGGCTACCGGAGGGGCTGTCGTCGACAAGACCGCGAATTTGATCGACACGTGCACGGCCTTGTCCAACTCTTCGCCTACGGATGATCGCCATCTGGTCGTCGAGATCGACGTCCAGGCCGTGCAGGCCGATCCGGTCGACGCGGTCAAGGAGGCGTGGGGGCTCGACCGGGGCGGTGCCGTCACAGGCGTTGCGGCCGACGGCACGCTGACGGTTTCAAGCAAGGGAGGTGCCGCATGATGACGTGCAGATGCTCGGGACGCGGCGCTCTGACGCTCGCCATAGTCGCGCTCGCGGCGGCGGTGGCGCTTGCAATGCCGGCGCTCGCTCGGCCGGCTGCAGCCTATGCCGCGCCCGCGGGGCCGCCCACCGTGGTGTACGACAGCGCCGCGCGCGAGTTCTCTGTGCGCAACGCCGATGGAGGCAGCTTGTTCGACACGCTGGAGAACCTGGTGCCGGGTGATTCGTCGTCGCACACCGTGGCGGTGCGGGTGGAGAACGCGCGCACGCCCGTCGCGCTGTACCTGCGCCCCTCGTGCGACCGTGCCATCGCCGACGTGATAGGGCCGGTGCGCGTGGTCATGAGTGTGGACGGTCGGACGCTCTACGACGGCGAGATAGGGGAGCTGCTTCGCGAAGGGGCGCTTCCCGTCAAGATGGCCGAGCTTTCGGGCGGCCGGTCGGCGGACTTCACGCTGGACGTGGTGGTGCCCGTGACCTTGGGCAACGAGGCGGCGGGCTTGGAGAACCATGTTCACTGGACGCTCATCGCCCAGGACGAGGGCGGCTCTGCGGGAGCGGGCGGTTCCGAGGGCTCGGAGGGCGAGGGCGGCTCCGGTAGTTCGGGCGGCGCGGGAACCGTGGAAGCCGACGTTTCGACGCTCACCAAAACCGGCGATTTCCCCTATGCCCTTGCGGCGTTGGCGGCGGCCGTCGGCGCGGCCGCCGTGCTGGCAGCGGTGTTCGTCCGTTCCCGCTGCGGTTCCCGGTAGGGCTGCGCCTTCTCTTTCCCGAGCGCCCTTCTTCTGTGGCTTCCGCTTGCCGCCTTCCGCCTGGCGGCGCGTCTAGCAGATGAACATGGCGTCGCCGAACGAGAGCAGGCGGTAGCGCTCTTCGATGGCGTGCTCGTAAGCGGCCATGATGTGCTCGCGCGATGAGAACGCAGACACCAGCATCATGAGCGTGGAACGTGGCACGTGGAAGTTCGTGACCAGGGCATCCACCACATGGAACTGCGAGCCGGGCAGCAGGTACAGCGACGTCGTCTCGCGGTCGCGCGCGGTGACGGCGCCCGTTTCGGGGTTCCAGGCGCTTTCCAAGCTGCGCACGCTGGTGGTGCCCACGGCCACCACGCGCCCGCCGCGCTCGCGCGTCTCGGCGATGGCGTCCACCGTGCGCTGCGGCACGGTGTAGTACTCGGTGTGGATGACGTGCTGCTCGGGGTCGTCCTCGTCCACGATGCGGAAGGTGTCCAGGCCCACTTCCAGCTCCACGGTTTCCCAGCGCACGCCCTGGTCGCGCAGGCGCTCGATGAGGGTGGGCGTGAAGTGCAGGCCGGCCGTGGGCGCGGCGGCCGAGCTTTCGCGGCGCGAGTACACGGTCTGGTACAATTCCTCGTCGCCGGCGTAGTTCTTGATGTAGGGCGGAAGCGGCGTGTGGCCCACCGCGTGCAGCGCCTCGTCGAGGGAGGGCAGCGTCGTGGTCAGGCGCGCGAGGCGCTCGCCCTTCTGCGCGCCGTCGGCCCAGTCGACGATTTCCGCGGACAGCGCCACGTCGCCCTGCGCGTCGGCGAAGTCCACCACGGCGCCCGTGCCCGGCTTCAGGCGCTTGCCTGGGCGCACCAGCACCTCCCACAGCGCGCTTCGGTTCGTGCGCGGCTCGCGGTCGTGCACTTCGCGCAGCAGGAACACCTCGGCCGAGCCGCCCGTGCCGCGCTTCGCGCCCAGCAGGCGCGCGGGCATGACGCGCGTCTCGTTCGCCACCAGCAGGTCGTTCGGACGCAGGTAGTCGGCGATGTCGCGGAAGATGCGGTCTTCCAGCTGGCCGGTGTCGCGGTCCATGACCAGCAGGCGGCAGCCGTCGCGCTCGGCGGCGGGTTCCTGCGCGATCAACTCGGCGGGCAGGTCGTAGTCGAAATCGGAAGTCTTCATGCGTGCGTCCTTCGTGCGTTGCGGTATAGGCGTGCGAACCACTTATTATAGACCTTGATACAAGCCGACGGACGCTTATCCGTCCCACTCCATCTCGTACCAGCATTCGAGGGACAGCCCCGGCACGCGCTTGAATTCGTCCACATTGTTCGTGACGAGCACCGCGTTGTTCGCCAGCGCCGTGGCGGCGATGATGAGGTCGTTCGGCCCGATCTTCTTACCCGTCATCTCGAGTTCGCCGCGTATGCGCGCATAGGTATGCGCGCATTTCGAATCGAACGGCACCACTTCGAACGGCAGCGTGAATTCGTCGACGAGCCACCGGGCTTTTTCCGGCTGCTTGCTTTTTTCGATGCCGAGCCTCAGTTCGCCTTCCACGATGGCGGGAATCTTGAAGAGCTTCGGGCTGCTGTTGCGCATCATGTCGTAGGCGTAGGGAAGTTCTCCGCGCATGAAGTCGATGCAGATATTGGAGTCGAGAAGATACACGGCGTTCACCTACAGCGTTTTTCGAGGCGCGTCGAATTCCCAGGGAATCTCCGGCGGTTCGACGAACGTGTCGTCATCGCAGACGCCGTACAGGTCGAAGAACCCATGCGGCCACAGGCCGTTCGTATCGCGGTCGCGCAGCACGCCCGCCACGAACTTCGAGAGCGTCTTCCCCTCGCGTGCGGCATCCCGGCGCAAGCCTTCCATCGTGGGCTCGTCCATGTACAGGGAAAGTTGAGGCATGGCGCGCTCCCTTCTTGACGTGCGCGGCAAATATACTTGTAAGTATACTTGCTAGATGCGCTGCACGCAAGGCGCTACGGGCGCGTGTTGTGACGCTGAGCCGACCTTGCCGCGCCATCTGCGCCGGCGTGCGAAGCCTGCTTCCCGTCGCGCTCTTGTTCGCGCAGGGCCTTCAGCACGGCGCGCTTGCGGGCCTGCTTGGCGTCGTAGGCGGCGCGTTCGGCCTTCTTCGCCCGGCGTTCGGCCTCGGCGGCGGCGCGCTCCTCGGCGTGGGCTGCCGCTTCCGCCTCGCGTTGGGCGGCGCGCTGCGCCTTGCGCTCGGCGCGCTCGGCGGCGGCCTCGGCGTCCGAGAAGCGGCAGCCGCAGTAGTTCTGCCGGTACATGCCCAGCTCGCGGCTGCGGTGCGTGGCCTCGTCGTAGAAGGGGCGGTAGTCCTCGAACAGCGGCTGCACGCCCGCGGCCGCGGCGGCGCGCTCCAGCTCCTCGCGGATGACGTCGGTGTACTGGTAGGGGCTCACCGACAACGTGGTGCCCAGCGCGTCGAACCCCTGCTCGGCTGCCAGCGCGGCGGCCTCTTCGAAGCGCAGGCGGTAGCACGCGCGGCAGCGCGCCTTGCGGCGGGCGGGGTCGTTCGCCGCCTCGCCGACGCGTCCGGCGCAGGCTTCCCAGGCGGCGGGGTCGTAGGCGCCTTCCAGCACGTTCAGCTGCTCGCCGGCGGCCCAGGCGCGCAGCGTGGACAGGCGGTGCGCGTACTCGTCGGCGGGCGCGATGTTCGAGTTCATATAGGCTATGGTCGGGTCGTGCCCGGCGGCGCGCAGCAGGCGCACCGGTTCCAACGAGCACGGTCCGCAGCAGGCATGAAGCAGTATTTTCATCGGGTTTGCACGCTCCTTCGCAACGTGACGTATACTACCATGCCTGAGCAACCAATTCACCCGACCAAAGGATCGACGCATGGCACCTCGCACGTATCGCGCAATCTTCTTCGACTTGGACGGCACGCTGCTGCCCATGGAGCTGGACGAGTTCCTGGGCGCTTATTTCGAGGCCATCGCCGGGTTCGTCGCCCGGCAGGGGCTGGACGCGAAGGCGTTCTCGGCCGGGCTCAAGGCGGGCATCGGCGCCATGGCGTCGCACGACGACGGCCGCACGAACCACGAGGCGTACTGGGAGGCGTTCTTCCGGCATGCCGATGCCGACGCGGCCGCGTGGGAGGAGCTGCTGACCGAGTTCTACGAGCACGAGTTCGGCGCTATCGGTGAGGGCTTCCAGCCCAACCCCGCGGCCGCGCGCGCCATCGAGACGCTGGCGGCGAAAGGCTACCCGCTGGTGCTGGCCACCATGCCCATGTTCCCGCGCCGCGCCGTGGAGTGGCGCCTGGCCTGGGCCGGGGTGGATGCGTCGAAGTTCGCGCGCATCACGTCGTTCGAGAACTCCACCAGCGTGAAGCCGAAGCTGGCCTACTACGCCGAGAACGTGGCGGCGTGCGGCCTTTCCGGCGACGACGTGCTCATGGTGGGCAACAACACAGTGGAGGACCTGGCCATCCAAGGGCTGGGCGCCGACGCATTCCTCGTGACCGACCATCTGCTCGATCCGACCGAGGGCTTCGATCTGGGCTCCGTGAAGCGCGGTACCATGGAGGAGTTCGCGGCCTGGGCCGAGTTGCTGCCCCCGTGCGCCGACCCCGCGCAGGGCGTCGAAGCCGGCGCGGTGCCGGCCGCCGCGCGCGAGGCGGCGCTGTCCTGCGTGAAGGAGGGCTAGCCATGGCGCTGTTCGACTGCGAGATCCAAGCGACCAGCGGGCATGCCCGTGCGCTGTCCTACGAGACCGCGCACGGAACGTTCCAAACGCCCATGTTCATGCCGGTGGGCACCAGCGCCACGGTGAAGGGCGTCACCGCGGGCCAGTTGCGCGACCTGGACAGCCAGGTGGTGCTGGCCAACACGTACCACCTGTCGTTGCGCCCCGGCGCCGACGTGGTGGCCGAAGCCGGCGGCGTGCACCGCTTCATGAACTACGACGGCCCCATGCTCACCGACTCGGGCGGCTTCCAGGTGTTCAGCCTGGCCGACACGCTCAAGCTGGACGACGAGGGCCTCACGTTCCGCTCCATCTACGACGGCACGAAGGTGCGTTGGACGCCCGAGAGCAACATGGCCATCCAGGAGCAGCTGGGCGCCGACATCGCCATGCAGCTGGACCAGTGCACGCCGTACCCGTCCGAGAAGGCGTTCGTGGCGAAGGCCGTGGACCTGTCGGCCAACTGGGCGCGCCGCTGCCTGGCCGCGCACAAGCGTCCCGACCAGACGCTGTTCGGCATCGTGCAGGGCGGCATGGAGCTGGATCTGCGGCTTGAGTCCGTCCGCCGCCTGCGCGAGATCGAGGACGAGAGCGTGGCCGCAGGCGGGCGCCGCTTCGGCGGCTTCGGCATCGGCGGCTACTCGGTGGGCGAGGATCACGAGGTGATGTTCCAGACGCTGGGCGAGGTTGCCCGCGCGTGCCCCGAGGATCGTCCGCGCTACCTGATGGGCGTGGGCAACCCCACCACGCTGGTGCGCGCGGTGCGCGAGGGCGTGGACATGTTCGACTGCGTGCTTCCCACGCGCACGGCCCGCATGGGCACGGCGTTCTCGTCGACCGGTCGCATGAACATGCGCAACGCGAAGTTCACGCGCGACTTCGGCCCGCTCGATCCCGCGTGCACCTGCCCGACGTGCCAAAACCACAGCCGCGCCTACATCCGCCACCTCGTGAAGCAGAACGAGATGCTGGGCGGCATCCTGTTGTCCATCCACAACCTGCACTACCTCATCGACCTCATGCGCCGCGCCCGCGAGGCCGTGCTGGCCGACGCGTACGAGGAGTTCTACGAGCAGTGGATGGCAAGCTCCGCGGCGAAGGACTACTAGCGCCGTTCGCTCGTCGCAGGATCGACTGCGCCGCAGCGTTCGTGAGAGAGCGCTCAGCGCGATCGCAAGCCGTTGATGCTCATATTCTCGAATCGTTTCTGAACCCAGGAAGAAGGAAAGTGCTCGTCGATGCACCGTTCGATCGAGTTGGCGGGAGGGAGGTCGTCTGCCCGGGCGCTCTCGCGCGCGAGCACCTGGAGGGTGACGGCGATGTTGAAGACCATGAACGCCGTGCCAACTGCGCTGAGGATCCGAACGGCCGTGCTTTTCCAATCCACTCTCTGCGAGATGCGGTAGATCAGAGGCATGGCGCAATGCGTCCAAGCGAGCCCGAGAGCGCCCCACAAAAGGGTGAACCCCAGGTTCAGGCTTCTGCCGAAGCTGCCGGGGAGATGGCTGTAGTCCCATGCGACGGCGCCGAAGAGAATCTCCATGAGCCAGCCGGTGGCCAGTTCGACGGCCGAACCGATCAACGCCGACACTAAGAACATCGCTGGGGTGCTCAGATCGGAGAACCGAGCGGCGACTATGGTGAGCATGACGGCCCCCGTGCCGTAGATGGGGGGAGAACGGTCCCCACACGAGGCCCGGACGGCTTTCGTAGCCCCCGAAGACGACGGCGTGAAAAGCCGTCTCGATTGCGAGCCCTGCGATGGAGGCGACGACGAACAGCCAGAACAGAAGCTGCATGTTGAGGGGATGGAGGGATTTGATCCGGCTGTTCGTCGCGGTTGCTTCCATGGTGCTCCTTGCCGAGGCGGTGGATTAGAACTCTATGCTGTTCACGACGTCGTCGACGGAGGCGGCGTTGCCGTACACGGAGATCTCGTAGCACATGCTGGAGTTGAAGACGTAGATGGTCTTGTACTCGTATTTCTTAGTCACGTGATCGATCTCCTTCTCGAAGCTGTACTCGTACTTCGTGACTTGGGATCCGTCGATCACGCTCGACTTCTCCTTGTCGATATCCCAGTTGATCGCGCCGAACTCCTTCTCGGCCTGCAGCTGCTTGAGCGCGATGGCCTCTTGGGCGGTCTTGGCCGCGCAGCTCGTCAGCGGAAGGTGCGTAACGGATATGGCGTTGTACTCGTCGTCGTTGTCCTCGTCGACGTCGCGGTACATGACGGTTCCACCCGTTTTGACGCCGCTCGGCGCATCGGGGATCGTCTGGCTCGCGGGTTGCCCGACCTCGACAGCTGTTGCAGCGGCTTCGCCATTGCCGGCTTCGGGGCTTTCGGCATCCGCGGCAGCGAGTGCGGCAGCGCCGGCTGCTTCGGCTTCGACGTTCGCGCCCTCGCTTGCATCCGCGGCTTCGACGCCAGCCGTCTCGGCGTCCGGGAGGGGCGCGTTCGTCGTTTCAGCATTCGGGGCGGAGGCGATTGCCGAAGCCGCGCTGGGGGCTTCGAGACGGGACGGGTCGAGGCTCGAGG
The DNA here is from genome assembly GCF_009875595.1 of Eggerthella sp. BIOML-A1. NCBI lineage: Bacteria > Bacillati > Actinomycetota > Coriobacteriia > Eggerthellales > Eggerthellaceae > Eggerthella > Eggerthella sp. BIOML-A1. The sequence continues at coordinate 97,230 of NZ_WWRZ01000009.1, forward strand.
CTTCCGCATCGGAGCTCTCAACCCAGTTCGAGGGAACCTTCATCGTCATGCCCTGCACGGCGATCTCCCGATCGAGGCTCGCCCCGCATCCGGCGAGGGCGAACGCTGCGGTCAGGCTCAGCGCGCAGAGCGCGATCAGGGACGCTTTCTTCTTCATAATCCATCGTTCCTTTCTTGCGGGTTCAGAGGCTTTGAGGTGTGGCCGGCCGCCGCCTCCGGGAAGAGTGCGGCGGCCGTTGCGGGTTCGGTTCATACGCGGTCGGCGACGTGGGTTTTGCAGGATATGATCTCGACGTTGCCTTCCGCGATGCGGTAGACCAGCCTGTTGCGCTTGTCGATGCGCCGCGACCAGAGGCTCGACAGGTCACCTTGCAGCTGCTCGGGCTTGCCGACGCCTTCGGAGGCCCCGTTCTTCTCGATGTCCCTGATCAGCGCCTTGACGCGCTTGCGGCTCTCGATGTCCTCGCTCTTCATCCGGGTGTAGTCGTTCCATGCCTGGGGCGCCCATATGCGCACCATCTTCCGGAACTCCTGCACGCCGTTGCCCTCGTCGATCGCGCGCATGCAGCGGCGCAGGCTGTTCAGGTACTCTTCGCAGCACAGAGGGTCGACGGACAGCTTGAAGGGGATGCGGCGCTCGCGTGCCACCTTGTTGGCGAAGATCCTGAAAGCCGCATCCGTTCCGATGCCGAATTGGCTGCAGACGGCTTTCATCTCGCGCAGCGTGTCCTCGTCCACGAACACGCTCACCGTTTTCACGGCGGAGGGGGCGTCGCCGGTGCCCAGGAGGTTGCGTGCTTCGTGCAACGGGGCTTCGCTTTCGTTCGACGGGGCGCCTCCGTCGTGCGAAGGAGCATCGCCTTCGCCGAGCGAGGGGGCTTCGCCTTCTTCCGACGGAGAGCCGTCGCCGGTCGTCGACGGATCGCCGTCTCCCAACAACGGGGCATCGCCGTCGCCTGGAGCCTCGTCGTCTTCGGTGATCTTCACGTCGCGGGGGATGAGCGCCCGCACCACGACGGCCACCACGAGGATGATGACGCCGCCGACGAAGCACGTGATGACGACGGAGTCGTTGAACGCCTCGATGCCCTTTTGAAGCAGTTGGGGCAAGCCCAGCTCGTGCGCGATGACCGATGTGGCGGAAAGCGACTGCTCGGCGGCGTCGATGGTCCTGCCGTCCAGGCCCATTGCGCGCAGCTCGCCGGTGGGAAGCCCGCTGCGGTAGATGATGGAGGCGAGGCTGCCCAGGATGGCCACGCCCAGCACGTTGCCCAGGTCGTAGGACACCTCTTGCAGGCTGCCCGCGCTCGATGCCTTCTCGACGGGGGTCTCGCACATGATGAGCGACGCTCCGATGGCCAGCGCGCCCGTTCCCACGCCGACCAGCGTGGTGGAGATCATGACGGGCAGCAGCTCCAAGTCGTCCTTGAAGAACATGAGCATCATCATGGCGGCTGCAGCCAGTATCAGGCCGCCGGCCACCACGTTGCGCGGCTTCAGCCGCATGGCGAGCGGCGTGGCCACGGCGCTCGCGAGAAGGCTGGCGATGGCCATGGGCACCAGCTTCACGCCCGCTTCGAGCGTGCCGTCGCCGTTAACCAGCTGCAGCCATTGGGAAAGCATGTAGAGCAGGGTCGCCATGGCGAACATGCAGCCCGCGGTGGCGATGATGCCCGCCGTGAAGGGCTTGCTGCGGAAGAGCGACAGGTCGACGACCGGCGTCTTGGCGTGCAGGCACCGGTAGATGAACAGGCCCAGCAGCACCACGCCGGCTGCGACCGCGGCTACCCCCTGGGTGTCGAACGCGAGTTCGGCGGCGAGGTGCTTGATGCCCCACAGGAACAGCACCATGCCGGCGAGGAAGATGAGGGAGGCGAGGATGTCGAACGAGCCCGGCTTCTTCAAGCGCACTTCCGGCAGAACGAAGATGCCTGCGCCCAGCGCGATCGCCATGAGCGGCACGTTGACGAGGAAAGCCGCATGCCAATTGAAGTGCTCGAGCAGAAAGCCTCCGATGAGCGGCCCGGTGGCCATGCCGAGCGCTCCGATGGCCGACCACGCCGCGACGGCGAACGCGCGCTCCTTCGCATCTTGAAAGATGCTGCGGATCATCGACACGGTGACGGGCATGATCAGCGCGCCGCCCACGCCTAGAAACGCGCGGATGGCGATGACGAATTCGGGGCTGTTGGCGAATAGAACCAGCAGTGATCCCACGCCGAACAGAAAGAAGCCGGCGAGCAGCGTGCGCTTCCTGCCGAAACGGTCGGAAAGCGAGCTCGTCGCCACCAGCAAGCCCGCCAGCACGAGAGAATACACGTCGACGATCCACAGAAGCTGATCGGATGTGGGGTTCAAGTCCTTCGTCAGATCCGGCAGCGCGATGTTGAGCACCGTCAGATCGATCGAAACGATGAATTGGCCGAACAATATCACCACGAGAGCCGCCCATAAACGTCCTTTCGAAAGCGTCGCCGGGCTCATGTGCACAAGGTCGGACATGGCATTCCTTTCTCTAATAGACTGAATTCGGACTATATTCTAACGTGCTAAGGTGCCGAAGTCTAGAAAATAATCTGAAATCAGTCTAATTTTGGGATTTTCGGGCTCTGCTTGATTGCGGATCGAGGAAAGTGAGCTATATTGGGTGCCAAAGTTCACGTATCCAGGAGGTGTGTGATGCCGAAGAAGGACTCGGGGCGGAAGGGGGAGGCTGCAGCCTCCCGGGATGAGTTCATGGAGGTCCTGCAGGCGCTGTACGGCGAAGGCCTGACCGAAGACTACCTCATGCCCACCTTGGAGCTGAACCGGTCTCTCTTGAAGAGCATGGCGCAGTACGAGCGGTTCGCGAAGCAGCACAAGCTCAACTTGAACTCGCTGCTGGTGCTGCTGGTCTTGTACTACGCGAAGGGCGCGTGCAGCCAGCAGCTGGTCAGCAAGACCCTGTGGCTTCCCAAGCAGACCGTGGGCTCCATCCTCGCGGGATTGAAGATGAAGGGCTACACGCAGGAGGCAGTCTCGCCCGTGGATGCCCGCGCGAAGACGATCTCGCTCACCGACGAGGGAACCCGGTTCTGCGAGCAGGTGTTCGCGAGCCTCCATCGGTTGGAGTCCGAGGCTCTGCAGGGCACCGACGTCGAGGACATCAAGGCCGCGACCCGCTCGGTTGACGCGTATGCCGAGGCGTTCGGCCGCGGCCTCGACGAGCTGGACGAAGGCTGAGAACCATCCCGGCGCCTGCGCGCAACCTGCGTTTCTAATTCGCGCGCAGTCGCCGGGCTTTTCCCTGATCTTTTCAACACCCTTCCTTTCCCGTTCTCCTCGGTTGTGGCACAATAGGACAGTTAATGCGCAGAAGCCCTCGGCTTCGCGCGTCCAAGCATGCACGACAAGCGTACATAAGCGTACAAGGGAGAACGTCACATGGCGGCAACGCAGAAGACGACGAAGAAGAAACCCGCGCGGTCCACCGACCGGCGCAACATCTGGCTGCTCATCATCACGACCCTGCTGGTGTTGGGATCGGTCTTCATGTTCATGCCGCCGCAAGAGAAGATCAACCAGGGCCTCGACATCCAGGGCGGCCTGTCGGTGGTGCTCACGGCGAAGTCGACGGACGGCGCCGACGTGACCAACGACGACATGGAGAAGTCGCGCGCCATCATCGAGAGCCGCGTCAACGCGCTGGGCGCCTCGGAGGCCGTGGTGCAGGTGCAGGGCACCGACCAGATCCTCGTGCAGATCCCCGGCCTCACGAACACCGAGGACGCGCTGAACACCATCGGCAAAACCGGCAAGCTGGAGTTCGCGCGCCTAGACTCGTTCACCGACGAGGACGCGAAGCAGAAGATCGAGAGCGGCCAGGCTTCCGGCGAGGGCCACGTGTCCGACGACCTGGGCGTGCTGACGCTGCCCACGGGCGAGACGCAGCACCTCAAGGTGGAGGACGGCACCTACACGCCCATCGTCACCGGCGCGGACATCACGAAGGTGGACATCGGCAAGCCCTCCGAGACGTCCACCGACTACGCCGTGAACATCACGCTGGACGCGGAAGGCGCCAAGGCGTTCGCGGACGCCACGAAGGAGCTTGCGCCCACGAAGGGCAAGATCGTCATCATCCTGGACAACGAGGTGCAGTCCGCCCCCGCCGTCCAGTCCGAAATCCCCGACGGCAACGTGCAGATCACGGGCGGGTACTCGCTCGACGAGGCCAAGGCGATGCAGACCGTGCTGGAAAGCGGTTCGCTGCCCGTCAGCTTCGAATACGCCCAGAGCCAGACCGTGGGCCCGACGCTCGGCCAGGATGCGCTGGCGTCCGGCGTGCTGGTGGCGCTCATCGGCCTTGCGGTGGTCATGCTGTACCTGCTGTTCTTCTACCGCGGCCTGGGCCTCATCACCGCGGCGGCAATGATCGTGTTCGCGGTGCTGTACCTGGGCATCCTGGCCACGTTGTCGTCGTTCGGCCTGTTCAGCCTCTCGCTTGCGGGCATCGCGGGCATCGTGCTGACCATCGGCATGGCGGCCGACTCGTCCATTCTCACCATGGAACGCTTCCGCGAGGAGATCCGCATGGGCCGCAGCGTGCGCGCCGCGTCCGTGACGGGCGTGAAGCACGCCATCGTCACCTCCATCGACGCCGACCTCGTCACGCTCGTGTCGGCGCTGTCGCTGTTCTTCCTGGCCAGCGCGTCGGTCAAGGGCTTCGGCCTGACGCTGGCGCTGGGCATCGCCTGTGACATCGCCATGATGCTGCTGTTCAAGGCACCGCTCATCCGCCTGCTGGCGCCGAAGGTGATCGCGCGGCATCCGGGCTTCTGGGGCATCAAGGACAGCCTGGCCGCGTCGAAGGACTACGCGGCGCTGGCCGCCGCCGAGGGCACCAGCACCGCCGCGGCCGAGGCCGGCGAGGCCATCAACGCCGCCGAGTCCGAGGAGGCCGCCCAGCGCGCCGAGGGCGCCGCGGGCGAGGCCGCTGCGCGTGCCGCGCGCAAGCCGCAGGGCAAGTTCATCAAGCACGACATCAACTTCCTGGGCCACCGCCGCGTGTTCTTGGGCGTGGCCGCGGTGCTGGTGTGCGTGTCGCTGGCCATCGTGGGCGTGAAAGGGCTGAACTTCGGCATCGAGTTCGTAGGCGGCACGTCGGTGTCGTTCCATAACACGGGCGACGTGAGCACCGAGCAGATGCGCACCGCGTTCAACGACGCCGGCGAGCCCGACGCCGTGGTGCAGACGACCACCGCCGACGGCGACCAGGGCTTCCTCGTGCGCACCACCACCACGAGCGCCGAAGAGGCCACGCAGCGCGCGAACCAGGTGGCGGACAAGCTGGGGCTGTCCACCGACAGCTTCGAGGTGACCACCATCGGCCCGGACTGGGGCGCCAGCGTCATCCAGTCGTCGCTCATCGCGTTCCTCGTGTCCATCGTGCTCATCATCATCTACATCGCCATCCGCTTCGAGTACAAGATGGGCGTCACTGCCATCGTGGCGCTGCTGCACGACCTGGTGCTGGTCATGGGCGTGTACGCGCTGGTGGGCCGCGAGGTGAACCCGAACACCATCGCCGCGCTGCTCACCATCCTGGGGTACTCGCTGTACGACACGGTGGTCGTGTTCCACCGCATCAACGACAACATGCAGTCCGACGACATCAAGTGCACGTTCATGACGATGGCGAACCACTCCATCAACCAGGTGCTGGTGCGTACCATCAACACGACGCTCACCTCGCTGATCCCGGTGCTGGCCATGCTGCTGTTCGGCGGCGAGACGCTGAAGGACTTCGCGTTCGCCATGGTAATCGGCCTCGTGTGCGGCTCGTACTCGTCCATCGCGGTGGCGTCGCCTTTGTACGCGATGTGGAAGACGCGCGAGCCCTGCTACCAGAAGCTGGTGAAGAAGTTCGGGCCCGAGGTCGGCCGGTTCGAGTTCGGCAACCCGAACGCGATGGCGGCGACGCTTTCCGGCAAGAAGGCCGTGAAGGCCACGGTCGCGCCTGCGTCCGCCGCGCTGGCGCCCGAGAAGCTTCGGGCCGAGGAGCCGCACGGCGCCACCGCCGCGAAGGCCGCGCCGAAGCCCCCGAAGGCCAAGCGCAAGAAGCGCCCCGACAAGAAGTAAAGCCGAACGGCCCCGGATCCCCGGGGCCGTTTTCGATCTCTACCGTTCAAACAGGTCGAACAATTCCTCGCGGCTGTGGATGCCGAGCTTTTTATACACGTGTCGGATATGGGATTTTGCCGTGCCGTTGGCAATGGTCATCTCGGTAGCGATCTCGCTGGCGGTTTTCTGCTGCAGCAAAAGTCCAAGTACTTCGCGCTCGCGTTTTCCGAGATTGCACCGAACGGAAACCTGCTCCAGACGCACGGCTTGCTCGTCGGTCAATCCGTTTTTCTCGCTCATATGACCAGGATCGAACAAGGCGATCAGCTGCTTCGGCATGAATCCGTTGCGAACGCATAAGAGCATGGCCATGAGCACAGCGAGGACCGATGTCAGCACGACAATGTCGTGCGCGCGCATTGTACCGAACATTGCCCATGCGGAAACGGCTCTGCCGACGATGCATCCTCCGAAATAGCTCAGCATCAACAAAGAGAACGCTCGGTACGCATGCGAGTCGGTCTTCTCGGTGATGGCGCACAGGAACACCACCGCATAAGCCAAGAATAGCAAGATGCCGATGAGGGCGAGATCGAATGTGATCACCGGATTGAGGTCCAAAAACGATGCCGATAGCGTTGCCGTCACGATAATGGGCACGGCAACGTTGAGCAGCGACAGCACGGTAAGTCGCTTGAAAGAAATCATCAGCACGCTGACTAGCAAGAAAGGTATGAGGATGACGATCGCTGAGAATGCCAGGGAAAAGTGTTCGAGCCCGGCGAAGGAAAGCGACACCATGAAGGCGTAGCTGAACAGGAACGTGGCGACGATGATGTGGGCGGGCGTGTGTCTGTCCGAATCGAGGGAAGATTGATCAAGGAGAGATCCTTGCAGAAGGCGCATGCGCTTCGTCAGCGAGTAGGCGCCAATGCACAGCAAGGCTGCGAGGCTGCATGCCACGCGCGGCGTGTCCATTCCTACGATGAACCACAGCATGATCGCGCCGACAAGGGCGGAGAACGCGATGTTCCAGATGACGACAGCCGCGCTGTGATGAGCGTACACCCACAGCCAGCACACGGCCATGACGGAAAGGTAGACACCGAATAAGCCGCCTCCTACCAATGAGACGAGAAGGGGAGACATATATGCCAATGCAGGGAACAAGGCGAACGCGAGAATGCTGACCAGCACGCAGGCGCTGGAAATCCAGATGACCGTCGGCTGGGCGAACACGGGTCGGTCGTGCCTCGAGAATGCGAGCAACACGAGCGAGGTCAACGCGCCGAACAAGCATGCAACGTCGGAGAACGACAGCGCTTCGGGCGAGGTGTGGGCTAGCACCGGGGTGTAGTGTGTGTACGACACGAGCGCAATGGCGCAGGACGTGCCGACGAACAGCCCGTCCGACACGATTTTCTCTCGCGTGTTTGCAAGGGCGCTTCGCAACTTTGCGACAGCGTCCGAGCCCCGTTCATTCCCCATGTCCACTCCCCTCCAGAAGCTATCTTAAGACAGTACCCCATCTCGGATGAATCAGCCAGGGCTAAAGCACTAACCCTTTCGAGGGTTATCGAGGGTTATCGACTGCGGTCATCGAAATGCCCCTTGTATTGCAAGATTACCGATTTCTTAACCCGCCGATGGACGAGTAAGTTTTTGCCAGGCCGAACGCTTCGGGCAAGCGGGTCGGTCTCAAGGAGACTAAAGAAAGGGGACATCATGCAAGAACAAGCACGCATACTGGATCAGGGCATATCCCGACGCGGATTCCTCACCGGCGCTGCGATGGTAGGCGCAGGCGCAGCGCTCGGACTTGCCGGATGCAGCGGCTCATCGGATGCCGAGACCAAAACACCTGCCGAAGAAGTGGCATCTGCCCCGGACTCGGCTGCGAAGGCGCCTGCGGCGTCGGGCCAGCCGTCGTTCCTCACGCCGCCCGACCCCATTCCCGACAGCGACATCGTCGAAACCGTCGAGTGCGACATCGTCATCTGCGGCGCGGGCATCTGCGGCCTGCCCGCGGCCATGCTGGCGGCGGAGAACGGCGCGAACGTGCACGTGGTGGAGAAGGGCAGCACGTACGGTCTGTTCCGCCTGTGCACCGCCGGATTCAACTCTGACGTGCAGACCAAGCTGGGCCTGACCACCGACCGCAAGGAGTTCGTGACGTCCACGTGGGCTATCACCAACGGCGTGCAGGGCAGGATGTCGTCCTACGGGCTGTGGTTCGACAACTCGGGCCCTTACGTCAACTGGCTCGAGAAGATATTCAACGAAAAGGGCTACCAGCTGATTCCGGCCGCTTCGCTCGACTACAAGATCACGAACGACGGCGTGGGCATGCCGGGCGCAAGCCCCCTGTGGCAGGCTTTCGCTCAGATGATCTTCTTCGCGCAGGAAGACGGAGGCTTCTTCGCCACGGGCAACCCCGTCGACTGGACCGGCGTGATGGAGGCCTATGCCACCGAGAAGGGCGCCACGTTCCACTACGATTCTCCTGCGGTGCAGCTCGTGCGCGACGAGAGCGGCCGATGCACGGGGGTCATCGCCAAGAACGAGTCCGACGAGTACGTGCGGTACAACGCTGCGAAGGGCGTGCTGCTGACCACGGGCGACATGGCTGCCGATCGCGAGATGATGGCGCACTACAACGTATCGCTCAGCAAGATCGTCCGCTACAACATCAATACGAACGACACGGGCGACGGCCAGAAGATGGGCATCTGGATCGGCGCCGACATGGACGAGTTCGCCTGCGGCGATCTGTGGCCGTTCGCGGCCGTCATGATGGACGGCACGCTGCCCACCACGTTCGACGGCACGCACTTCTACGCCGGCGTCGCCAACCTGCCGGTGCTGATGGTGGACGGCGCGGGCCGTCGCCTCATGGCCGAGAACCTGCCGTTCCAGTCGCCTTCCATCCCGAAGCTCACCTGCACGCCCGACGGCTGCGCGTGGAGCATCTGGGACAGCGCTTGGAAGGAGAAGTTCCCCGAGGGCGGGTACATGGTGGAGGACTATACCGCCTCCAACACCCAGGAGGAAGTGGACAAGAACGTGGAGAACGGCATCACGTTCAAGTTCGATACCATCGAGGAGCTGTGCGAGCATTGCGGCTTCGACAAGGACATCTTCATGGCCACGTTCGAGCGCTACAACGAGCTGTGCGAGGCGGGCGAGGACCTCGACTTCTACAAGGACCCGCTGTGGATGAACGCCATCGACACCCCGCCGTTCTACGCTTCCAAGCACTGCTCGTCGATGACCTCGACGCGCGGCGGCTTGAAGAACGACGAGCGCTGCCGCGTCCTCGACAAGGAAGGGCGACCCATCCCCGGCCTGTACGCTGCAGGCAACACGGCTGGCTCGTTCTACGGCAACGTGTATCCGCCGAACGTCATGGGATCCGGCATCGGCCATGGGCAGTGCTTCGCCTGGCTCGCCGTCAAAGACATACTCGGCCTGGACTACATCCATGCGAACATCTAGGAGAGTCGAGGTGCTTGACGTGAAGAGTAAGAGCTTAGCGACGAAGTTGTGCGCTGTGTTGGCCATGGTTGCGTTGGCGACGGCTCTCGGAGGGTGTGCGCCCTCTCAGTCTTCGAGCGACGCGGAGGGAGGCGCCGATGTGACATCGTATCCGACGGGTTCGTTGAAGGCCGTTCATATCGCTGGTCAGCTCGACGATGTCGACGAGTATCCCAACAAGCTGTGTCTGAGCTGCCATTCTCGCGAGACCATCAACGCCGCGAACGACGATTATGCTGGCATCGAGGGGTTCAACCCCCACAAGGCGCACCTCGCCGCCGGCGATTGCATCACCTGCCACTCGGTAGAGGGCACTTCGACCCTGACCTGCAACGAGTGCCATGACGCGCCGTTGCCCGAAGGCTGGCAGAGTGCCGAGCGTGGTTCCGGCCCCCTTCACAGCCTGACGAAGTAATTCTCCCTCTCCGAAGCGCGGGCGCCTTTTCCCTCCCTAAGCGCCTGGCGCGAGTAGCGGCCCCGGATCCCCGGGGCCGCTCTTTTGCATGAAGGGCTTAGTTCGAAACGGAGATGCGGCGTGCTTTCGTCCAGCTTGCTTTCAGGTCGTGCTCGGTGACGAGCGAGCGGAGGAGCTGTGCCCGTTCGCGAGGATTCCATCCTCGTTCGTCCCTGATGCGCACGTTCAGCATTGCTCCAACCTGATGAGCGATGCGGCTGAGCTTCTCGGCATCCATGACCTGTCCGCGCGTGGCGGTGATCGTCGTGATACCCAGCGAGGTCAGGTCGTTACGCCTCTGAGCGTCTTCGGCGATTCGGGCGGGGCCGGTGTGCTCCAGGTCGCTGTCATACTCGATGGCGACGTTCGCCTCGGGCCAGAACAAGTCGCACAGGTAGTAGCGCTTGTCCGACGTGCTCTGATCGCTGCGTCGAGCCTCGATGCGATAGTTCATGCGCGGAAGCGGCAGCCCGTAGCCTCCAAGGCGCAGGGGGAGGCACAGAACAATGGCGAGCGCCGTTTCCATGGGCGAGCCGGAAGCGACCGCGACGTGGCGCAGCGCCTTGCGCGCTGTTGCAGCTCCATGCATTCCCGTGCATCGTTCCAGGTAGCGTTCCATCGCTCGAACGGTGGTTGGAGGGAAGGGTCGTCCGTATCCCGCCGCGCCGTCCGGTTGAAGCGTGTACAGCGCGCACAGTTCGAATCCCAGCTTCACCAGCCGGTGAAACGGCATGGTGGATGCCATCTGCAGGAAGCACAGCTCAGGGGAGCAGATCAGCAGATTGCCAAGCGCGCGCACGAGGGATCCGTTGGGCAATGCGGCGGAGCGCACGTGGCACGTAGCGCCGCGCATGGCATGCGCGGCGCTTCTGCCGGGCACGAGCACGTGCACGGGATCGGATGCGAAAGCGAGTACGTCCGATCGCAGCGCTTGGACGTCGCGCGCGCTCGCCCTGCATGCGAAGGCGTCGCTCGTTCGAGAGCCGCCGAATGCGAACATCTCTGCGTATGCGATGTCGAGGCGATCCATCGCGAACCTGGTGGCAACGGTTTCGACCTGGGTCGATCCGGCCGGTCGATGCCAACGGGCGATCGAAGGCCCGCCGAGCGAGACATCGAAACGTCCCGAAAGCCAGCATTCGGCTGCGGTGGTATGTGAGAGGACGATTGCCATGTTCATATACTATCATGAAAACGATCATGGACAAAAACCACCTCCATTCAGTGTTTTTTCGCCTTGATGAGGGGCACTGTGCAGCAAAGATCGTCTATAAGCCCAGGTGGAGTAAGCTCGTCTTCCAGATGCTCGCATTGAAAGTACTGAAAGGATCGTATTTTTGTCCATGATGATTACGGTTATATAAAGAGGAAGCAGAGACAGGGGGATGGGTGACCTGCGTAACGAATAAGAGGAGGATGAGCCACCTGCGTAACGGGCGGAGAGCTGGGTGACCTACGTAGCGCATGGAGGGATCGGGCAGCTTGTCGCTGGATGCAGGGGCCTGCCGCGGTGCGGGGCGGTGTCGGGATTGCAGGCGGTTGGGCCGTCTCGCGGGTCTCGGCTTTCCGGCGCTCGTCCCGTGCGCGAGGCCGGCAGGGCGGGTCTAACGCTTCTCTGTCGTCGGGTTCTTTGGATACGCGCGGCGTGGCGCTTGTGGTACCCTAACGCCAACGACCATGCGAGAGGTAAGGAGCACACGATGCGCGAAGGAAGCGCCCCCAATTTCTGCCCGCCGACCGAGGAGGGCATCACCCTCGTGTTCGAGGATGAGAGCGGTGATCGGACGGAGCTCGAGTTTCTCGGCCTCATCTTGCATAACGATCGCAGCTACGGCTTCTTCTTCCCGGTAACAGAGGACGAGCCCGTGGGCTCGTCCGGAGAAGTGGTGCTGCTTGAAGTGACCGAGCTCGACGAAGACGGCCAGCCTTCGGCTTTCGAGATCGTCGAGGATGAAGCCGTGGCGGCCGAAGTCTACGAGGACTTCCGCACCGCCACGAAGGACCTCTACGATTTCTCGGCGTAGGCTGCGCGCATCGCTATCGGCCGAGCGGGTCCCAGCCGCTGGGGGGCTTGACCCGCTCGGATTGGGCGATGGCTGCCACGTACATGATCTCGTGGTTGATCGCCTGCTCCAGGCGGCATACTTCCTCTTCTGTCTCGGCGTATTCGAAAATGCGCGCCGCCGTTCGTCTGATCGTGTCCATCAGTTCTTCGTACTCGGTTCCGCTCATGTGCGACCTCCGGCGATCTTGCTCTCAAGCAATGACCCTCTCGATAAACTCATAGCACAAACCTCTTGTTTTATTGACGGTCTGTAAACTATAGTTTACGACTTTTCCTCCCGCCGGGACTAGCCTTTAACCGGCATGGAGAACACTTCACTAAAAACTCAGCTCGGAACCAATATCGCGAGGCTCCGCTCGGAAGCTAACGTGTCGCAAACTTCCTTTGCCCTCATGGTGGGCGTTAGCCGCAAGTACCTCATCGATATCGAAAGCGGGAAGGCGAACCCCACGGTCGACATGCTCGAACGCATCGCGGGAGGCCTCGACACTACCGTCGGTCGGCTCTTCGACGGGCTGTGAACCCCTAGCGTTCGAGATCGACGGGATTCCAGCTGCCGTCGATGTCGCACAGCCATGCCTCGGGTTCGCTCACGGTGAAGAACGTGAGCGTTTCGTCGCCCGGTCCCTCGTAGCTTTCGCCGAGCCCCGTCATATGCTCGTATCCCGCGCGACGCACGTCCTCGTTCGCCTCGTCCTTGAGGACGGCCTTGCCTCGCATGATAACCCAGCCGCTGCCCGGCTTCCAGGCGGTCAGCTCGAACTTCGGGTTGGCCTCCAGCTCGCGGTACACGTCTTTCGTGGTGGCGGTGCAGAACCAGATGCGCCCGTCCTGCACGGCGGCGAAGCTGAAGGGGCGCACGTGCGGCTGGTCGCCCTCGCACGTTGCCAGGTACCAGGCCGGGACGCTGGTCAGGTAGTCGACGATGGTGTTCGTTCCGTTCATGGGAGTTCCTTTCGGTTGGGAGATGGGGCGGTTTCGGGTCGATCTTACCAAGGGATGAAATTGGTTGCGATCACGCAGGCCAGCATCGCGACGATGACGAGGGTGCCGTTGCGATCGAGGCGCGTGAACGTTAGCGGATGCAGGCGCGTGCGGCCGATGCCGCCGTGATAGCAGCGCGCGTCCATGGCCGACGACAGCGTTTCCGCATGGCGGAACGCGCTGGTGAACAGCGGCACCATGAGCGATGCCAGCATGCGCAGGCGTCCCTTCGAGAAAGTGGCGCCGCGGCTGATCTGCGCGCGGTACACGGTTTGCAGCTCGAAGGTGAACTGGGGAAGGAAGCGCAACGCGATTCCCATCATCATGGAAAGCTCGTGCGCCGGCACGCCGATGCGGCGAAAGGGGCGCAGCAGGTACTCGAACGCGTCGGTTATGTCGAGCGTTGCGGTGGTCAAGGTGAGCAGGCTCATGCCCAGCAAGAGCAGCAGCAAACGGCAGGCGATGAAGGCCGCCTGCCACAGGCCCGCCTCGCTGATGCGGATGATCCACCACTCGAACAACACGGCGCCGCCCTGCACGAAGAACACGTTGAGCAGCGCGGTGACCACCACGATGAACGCGAGCGGCGCGATGGACTTGAACGCCGAGCGCAACGGAATGCCCGCCAGCTTGAAGAATCCGAACACGAAAGCTGCGCATACCGCCAGCCCCCAAAACGACTGCGCGACGAACACCACGGCCATCAGCGCGAGCGCCAGCAGCAGCTTCGCGCGCGCGTCCATGCGGTGCAGCGGGCTCGTGCCCGGCCAGTAGCGTCCGATGACGGCGATGTCAGGCATGATGACGCTCCGAACGCCCACCTGCGGGGCGGGCGGTTCCGTCCGGAGCGGCTTCGCTCAGAAGCTGCGCAGCCTTCGCTTCGCCGCTCCGAACGGAACCGCCCTTGCCGGTGTCCGTCTCCGCTTGGGAATTGAAGGCGGCTGCGAGGTCGTTGGCGAGGGTTTCGACGTCGTAGAGGTCGCGGGGCAGGTTCACGCCGGCTTCGCGCAGCTCGGATGCGAGCTTCTGGGGGGCGGGGACGTCCAGGCCGATGGCGCGCAGCTCGTCGCCGTGCGCGAACACCTCGGCCGGCGAGCCGAACGCGAACTGCCGGCCCTCGTTCAGCACGAGCACGCGGTCGGACAGGCGGGCGAGGTCGTCCATGCTGTGCGACACCATGACCACGGTCAGCCCGCCCGCATGCAGCTGGGCGATGAGGTCGAGGAACTCCTCGCGCGCCACGGGGTCGAGCCCGGCCACCGGCTCGTCCAGCACGAGGACGCGCGGCTCCATGGCCAGCACGCCCGCGAACGCCACGCGGCGCTGCTGGCCGCCCGACAGCTCGAAGGGGCTCTTGTCGCCCAGCTCGGCGATGTCGAGGCGCACGCTTTCCAGAGCGGCTTCCACGCGGCGATCAACCTCGTCGGCGGGAAGCCCCAGGTTGCGGGGGCCGAACGCCACGTCCTCGCGCACGGTGGCGGCGAACAGCTGGTACTCGGGATACTGGAACACGAGCCCCACCTTGCCGCGGCAGGCCTGCGCCGCGCGCTTGTCGGCCAGATCCTGCCCGTCCAGCAGCACGCGCCCGCGCGTAGGATGCACGAGGCCGTTCATGTGCTGGATGAGGGTGCTCTTGCCGCTTCCCGTATGCCCGGCGATGCCGAGGAACTCGCCGTCGTCCAGCTCGAACGTGATGTCGCGCAGCGCCCAGACGGCGTCGGGGTCGGCGCCCCAGGCGGGTTTTCCGTGTTCAAGAGAAGGGGGATCTTCGATCACGCCCGCCTCGCGGCGGCGCTTCACGCGCGACTTCCGCTTCTCCTGGCGGGCGGGGTCGGCGTACGAGTAGCTTACGCCTTCGAAAGCAATCGGCACAGCTCCTCCTTCAACGTGGTCGTCTCGATGTGCATGCCCACGGGCACGCCGCGCCGCTGCAGCTCCAGCGAAAGCTCGGCGGCGAACGGCAGGTCGAGGTTCAGCCGTTCCAGCAGCTCGGCCTGTACGAGCACGTCCTGAGGCGCGCCGTCGCAGGCTACGTGGCCGTCTTCCAGCACGATGACGCGGTCGGCCTGCGCGGCCTCCTCCATGAAGTGCGTGATCATGACCACGGTCATGCCGCGGTCATGCAGCTCGCGGCACACGCGCATGAGACCCTTGCGCCCGCGCGGGTCCAGCATGGCCGTGGCCTCGTCCAGGATGAGGATGGCGGGCTCCATGGCCAGCACGCCGGCGATGGCCACGCGTTGCTTCTGCCCGCCCGACAGCGCCGCGGTCTCGCGCTTGTCGAAGCCCTGCAGCCCCACGTCGGCCAGCGCGTCGGCCACGCGCTGGCGCAGCTGGTCGGTGGGCACGCCCAGGTTCTCGGGGCCGAAGGCCACGTCGTTTTCGATGAGGCTTGCCACCAGCTGGTCGTCGGGGTTCTGGAACACCATGCCGGCGTTGCTGCGGATGAAGTAGGTGGAGCGCTCGTCGCGCGTGTCGCGGTCGAGCACGGTGACGCTGCCCTCGTCCGGCACGAGCAGCGCGTTGACGTGCTTGGCCAGCGTCGACTTGCCCGATCCGTTGCCGCCCAGGATGCACACGAATTCGCCCCGCTCGATGCGTGCGTCCACGCCGTCCAGCACGAAGCGCTCGCCGTCGTACGTGAAGCCTGTTCCCTTGAACTCGATCATGCGGCTAGCGTCCCTTCACCTGCTTCTTCTTGGGCGTGATCAGATTGGAGATGCTCTTGTACACGATGAGTGTGAGCACCGCGTTGATGCCCGCCTTCGCGAGGTTGAACGGCGTGAGGATGGGCAGGATCATGGCCACCACCGCGTCCAGCGGCACGCCCAGCCACATCGGCGTGATCACGAGGTTGCCTAGGATGGCCATGACGGTGGCGGCGACGGCGCTCAGCACGAGGCCGACGACGCCGCTTTTGAACGTGCGCGAGCGGCGGTACACGAGCGCGGCGGGCAGGATGAAGCCGGTGACCACGAGGATGTTCATGATGGCGCCCGAGAAATCCGCCATGAGGATGCCGTGGATGACGGCCCCCACGATGCCCACCGCGAGGCCGGCGGCGGGCCCGAAGGCGAAGCCGCACACCATGGCGGGCATGGCCGAGGCGTCGTATTTGAGCCATGTGACGCCTGGTAGCAGCGGGAATTCCACGAACGACAGCAGCACGCCGATCGCGCACATGAGCGCCATGGTGACGAGCTGGCGGGTGTCCCACTTGTTGGTGTTGGTGAATTCGTACGTGTCCTGGGCGTTCGTGCCCGGTGCGTTGCCGGTCATGGCAACCCCTTTCTCTTTGCAGGCCGTGACGTTCGGGTCAGGTTTTCCGGCCTAAAGAGAAAACGAGCCCGTATGAATTCCTTCCATACAGGCTTCTTGGGGTCCGCGCCGATGCACGCGGGGCGCGGGCGACGCGGATCTCTGCCTCTTCCATCCGGACTATACCGTTGGTTCCGGAATCGCACCGGAATCAGCCTGCAACCGCGTTCCCTATCGGGAGGCGTTCGCAGGGTCGCGGACTCCCGGCTCGCTCGGCGTTTCGCCGACGGCCGGATTACCGCCAGTGAGGAATTGCACCTCGCCCTGAAACAGAATCCATGCGCTGCATTGTAGCCGCCTTGTTGCCGTATGGCAACCGTGCAGCGCAAAGCAGGGGGACAATGCGCAGGTTTTGTGGGTTGGGCGGCCGAAAGTGCCGAGGCGGAGCTTCGCGCCCGCGCGCCTCGTGCGAACTCCTCGCATGCCGTATAATCGTTGCGACGAAGAGGGAAGCGCCGGAAAGGGGAGACGTCATGGCAAGCAAAGTGGTCAACGAGCCGCGCATCAAGAACCCGCTCATCAAAGCCATTCGCGAGCTGTTGGAGCATCGAGCGCTGTGGCTGTACCTGCTCACCGACGAGGCGGCGAAGGCGGGCGCCGACCCGGCCGCGTTCGCTCCGGCGGCGGTGAAACGCTGCGGGCTGTTCCAGGGCGCCGAGCTGGTGGCGAAAGGCGGCGGCACGAACAGCCTGAAAAGCCTCAAGAAAGGCCTGTTCGGCAAGCCGGCGCAGATGGTGTTCGAGATGGACGTCAAAGACGTGCAGGACGACCGCTTCGAGCTGGAGTTCCACTACTGTCCGCTCGTGAAGGCGTGGCAGAAGCAGGGCTGCACCGACGAGGAGATTTCCAACCTTTGCGACTGGGCCATGTGCGGCGACCGCGGCATCGGCGAGGCCTACGGCTGCGAGCTCGACCTCCCCAAGACCATCGCCCGCGGCGACGACGTCTGCCACCTCATCTACCATCGCTGAAGCGAGCCGTCAAAAGCGTCGTCGCGCGCGAGAGGGTAACCGTTTGTGGACGGCAGGCGTTGTTTTTCCTGATCGGGCGAACTCCGGGGTAGAATAGCGGAATTATGTTCGAGCTACTCAACACCATCGACGCATTCGTATGGGGCCCCGCGATGATCGCGCTTCTGCTGGGGTCGCATCTGTTCTTCACCTTCAAGACGGGGTTCATCCAGCGCAAGCTGCCGCAGGCCATCAAGCTGTCGCTATCGAGCGACCCGGAGGGCAAAGGCGACATCAGCCACTTCGGCGCGCTGGCCACGGCGCTGGCGGCCACCATCGGCACCGGCTCCATCGTGGGCGTGGCCACGGCCATTCTCGCGGGCGGGCCGGGCGCGGTGTTCTGGATGTGGATCACCGGCGTGTTCGGCATCGCGACGAAGTACGCCGAGGTGTACGCGGCCGTGAAGTACCGCGTGCGCGACCACAACGGCGCCATGCTGGGCGGTGCCATGTACATTTGGGAGCGCGCGTTCAGGCGCAACGCCGAGGGCAAGCGCGATCCCAGCCCCGGCGGGCATACCCCCTGGTGGGCGAAGCTCGGCGCTGTGGCGTTCGCCGCGTTCGCGGCCATCGCGGCCATTGGAACCGGTTCGGCCGTGCAGGCGTCGGCCATGTCCGGCATCATCACCTCGAACGTGGACGTGCCCGCGTGGATCGTCGGCGTGATCATCGTGGTGCTGGTGTCGGTGGTCATCTTCGGCGGCGTGCAGTCCATCTCGAAGGTGTGCGAGCGCCTCGTCCCCATCATGGCCGTGGCCTATGCGGGCGGCTGCCTCGTCATCCTCGCGTTCAATTGGGCGCTGGTCGGCGACGCGCTGGGCCTTATCCTGGAATGCGCGTTCACTTCGAAGGCCGCGTTCGGTGGCGCCGTGGGCTCCGGCATCATGATGGCGCTGCAGTTCGGCTGCGCGCGCGGATTGTTCTCCAACGAGTCGGGTCTGGGCTCGGCGCCCATCGTGGCGTCCGCGGCTTCCACGCGCAACCCGGCGCAGCAGGCGCTTGTGGCGATGACCGGCACCTTCTGGTCCACCGTGGTCATCTGCGCGCTCACGGGCATCGTGCTGGTGTCCACGATGCTGGCGAACCCCGATATCGCCTCCGACATCCTGGCGAATCCCACCGTCTACTCCGGCGCGATGCTGGCCAGCGAGGCGTTCTCGAAGATCCCCTACATCGGCACGCCCATCCTGGTGCTGGGCATGGTGGCGTTCAGCTACACCACCATCCTGGGCTGGTCGTACTATGGAAACCGGTGCATCACGTATCTGTTCGGCCGCTACGCCATCCGCCCCTACCAGGTGGTCTACGTGGCCGTGGCTTTCCTCGGCGCCATCGGCGTGGGCGACATAGTGTGGACGATCTCGGACATCGGCAACGCGCTGATGGCCATTCCCAACATCGTGGTCGTGCTGCTGCTCAGCGGCATGATCGCGCGCGAGACGCGCCACTATGTCTACGACGGCAACCTTGACGAGCCCGATGACGCGCCCATCCCGCAGCTGGAAGGGAAGTAGCCGGGTCCTTCCTCGCCGATCTTCTCGGGGGCGGTCGTTTTGCATGCCTATCGATGCCGCTCGCGGACGATTTTCCCTTTGTTGACGAACCGTAAAGCGCCGCGTCGCTATAATCCGACTACTTTAGCGTGCGAAAGTACCTCTGCCGAAACGGCTTCGTCGTGTGCCGGAGGCGTCCGGAATCTGCTTCGGCGCAGGCTCTTTCTCTCGCAAGGGGATTCGTTGTACAAGAGAAGAGAGGGGATGTGCATGGATATCATCCAGTTCATCGGCGACATCGACGCCTTCGTGTGGGGTCCGCCGATGATCGTGCTTTTGCTGGGATCGCACCTGTTCCTGACGTTTCGCACCGGGTTCATCCAGCGCAAGCTGCCCACGGCTATCAAGCTGTCGGTGACGAAGGATCCGGACGCGCCGGGTGACATCAGCCAGTTCGGCGCGCTGACCACGGCGCTGTCGGCCACCATCGGCACCGGCAACATCGTGGGCGTGGGCACCGCCATTTTGGCCGGCGGCCCGGGCGCGGTGCTGTGGATGTGGCTGACCGGCGTGTTCGGCATGGCCACGAAGTACTCCGAAACGTTCGCCGCCGTGAAGTACCGCGTAAAGGATCACAACGGCAACATGCTGGGCGGCGCGATGTACGCGTGGCGCCGCGCGTTCGAGAAGGACGGCAAGGCGCCGTGGTGGGGCCTCTTGGGAGCGGGCGCGTTCGCGCTGTTCGCGGCCGTCGCCTCGTTCGGCATCGGCTCGGCGGTGCAGTCCAGTGCCATGACCGGCATCATCACGTCGAACGCGCCCGGCGTGCCCACCTGGGGCATCGGCCTGGCCATCGTTATCATGGTGTCCCTGGTCATCTTCGGAGGCATCAAGATCATCTCGAAGGTGTGCGAGAAGCTCGTGCCGTTCATGGCCATCGCCTACGCGTGGGGCTGCATCGTCATCATCGGCATGAACTGGGAGTTCGTGTGGCCTGCCATCTGCCTGATCTTCGAGTGCGCCTTCACGCCGAGGGCCGCGTTCGGCGGCGCCGTGGGCTCCGGCCTCATGATGGCGCTTCAGTTCGGCTGCGCGCGCGGCCTGTTCTCCAACGAGTCGGGCCTGGGCTCGGCGCCCATCGTGGCGTCCGCGGCTTCCACGCGCAACCCGGCGCGCCAGGCGCTCGTGTCCATGACGGGCACGTTCTGGGACACCGTGGTCATCTGCGCGCTCACGGGCATCGTGCTGGTGTCCACGATGATCGCGAACCCCGGCATCATGGAGAGCGGCCAGATCTCGGCCGGCGCCGACCTCACCAGCGCGGCGTTCGCCTCCATTCCCTACATCGGCACGCCCATTCTGGTCATCGGCATGATCCTGTTCGCCTACACCACCATCCTGGGCTGGTCGTACTACGGCAACCGCTGCGTCACGTACCTGTTCGGCAAGCGCGCCATCCGTCCCTACCAGGTGCTGTACGTCGTCGTGGCGTTCTTGGGCGCCATCGGCATCGGCGATTTGGTGTGGACCATCTCGGACATCACGAACGCCCTGATGGCCGTTCCGAACATCATCGTGGTGCTGCTGCTGTCGGGCTTGATCGCGCGCGAGACGAAGCACTACGTGTGGGACAAGAACCTCGAGGAGACGGACGAGACGCCCATTCCGGTGTTGGAATCGAAGTAGCGCCTGCGCGCGGATAGCGCGACGGCGAGGGCCCCGGTGTCGAAAGATGCCGGGGCCCTTTCGCGTTCGAGGCGCGATACCGGCGTGTGGTCTGGCCGCGTTCGGGGCGATACCGGCGTGTGGCCTGTCCGGCGTTCGGGGCTCTTCCAGCGTGCGGTCTGGCCGGCCTGTCGTTGGCACAGAATGAAGCCTAGCGTTCGCTTTGTGCCATGCGCGTGCGCGCGAGATCGCAGAATCGGCCTTCGCCTACGGCATAGAAGGGCGAAGGGGGCTGCGGATGTCGTGAGCGCAAATCGAATGCCATGACAATTCTGCGGCCTGAAACGCGCGCTCATCCTCCGTTCTTCCGAGAAAACCCCAGGTGGGATTTTCTCGATCTGACATTTCAGGGCGGGCGAGGCCGTTCCGATTGCCATGGCCCTCGATTTGCTCCCAACGCGCATGCGATGCGGTATCATGGCGGACATGAAGAAACTGATGATCATAGGCGGCGGCGCGGCGGGTCTCGCGGCGGCGGTGGCTGCGACCGACGCGCTGCGTGCTCACGGCGTGCGCGTGGGCGCGGACGGCGGTGCGCACGCCGTCGAGGTGACGGTGTGCGAGGCCGACGAGCGCGTGGGCCGCTCCATCTTGGCCACGGGAAACGGGCGGTGCAACTTCTCGAACGCCCGTGTCGATGCGGGGCTCTACCGAAACGCCGGATTCGTCGGCGCGGCGCTGGCCCAGCTGCGCGCTCAGGGCGGGCATGCGGACGGATGCGAAGAGCCCGGACGCGAGAAAGCCGTCCGCTCAACGGACGCGGCCCTTTCCTCCGATGCCGTCTGCCCCGATCCGGTGCACGCGTTCTTCGCAGGCTTGGGGCTCGTGTGGCGCGAAGAGGGCGAAGGCCGTCTGTACCCGCTGGCGAACAAGGCTGCCAGCGTGCTGGACGTGCTGCGCGCGGGCGCGCGGGACGCGGGCGTTCGCGAGCTGTGCGGCTGCGAGGCGGTGCGCATCGATCCGCCGTCCCATGCGGGCGATCGCTTTCATGTTCGTTTCGCCGGCGGAGCGGTGCGCCATGCGGAGACGGTCATCGTGGCCACGGGAGGTCGCACGGCGCGCGGCTTGCTGCCCGAGGGCTTCGAGGCGACGGAGCCGCGCCCGGTGCTGGGGCCGCTGCGCACCGACTCCCGCCTGGTGAAGGCGCTCAACAACATCCGCGTGCGCTGCGCGATCTCGCTCATGTCGCCCGACGGCGATGCCAAGGCGCGCGAGGAGGGCGAGGTGCTGTTCCGTGACTACGGCGTGTCGGGCATCGCGGTGTTCAACCTGTCGAGGTTCGCCGAGGCGGGCGACATGCTGCGCATCGACCTGCTGCCGCGGATGGACGCACCGATGCTCGAGCAGCTGCTGCTGGAGCGCCGATCGCGCCTGTTCGCGCGCGCTGGATCGTGCACGGGCGACGACGTGCTGCGCGGCATGGTGCTGCCGGCGGTGGGTCGTGGCGTGCTGAAGGCGGCCGGGCTGCGCGCCGAAGGGTCGTTCGGGAAGCGCGATGCCGCGCCGCTCACGGCAGCGCTCAAAGGACTCGCGCTCGAGGTCCGAGGCGTCGGCGAGCCGCGACAGTGCCAGGTGCGGCGCGGCGGATTCGCGGTGGAGGCGTTCGATCCGCGCTCGTGCGCATCGCGCACGATGCCGGGCCTGCACGTGGTGGGCGAGGCGCTGGACGTGGACGCGCCCTGCGGCGGCTACAACCTGCATTGGGCGTGGGCTAGCGGCATGCTGGCGGGTCGCGCTGCCGCCGAGCGCCTGATGAAGGAGGTGGTCGATCATGCTTGAGGTTTCGAACGTGAAGTTGCCGCTTGACGCGGGGCTGCCCGAGGGCGGGGCGCTCGTGCGCGCGGCGGCGGCCGCGGCGCTGGGGGTGGCGGAAGGCGACGTGCGCACGGTGCGCATCACGAAGCGCAGCGTGGACGCGCGCAAGAAGCGCGACGTCCATTTCGTGGCGACGCTCGGCGTGGAGCCGCTCGACGAGGCCACCGAAGAGCGAGCGCTTGCGGCCGCCATCGCGCGCGGCGGCGCTGGGGCGATCGTGGGAACGCACGTGAAACGCCACGAGCCGTACGAGCCGCTCGACGTTCCCTCGCTAGCTGCGAAGGCCGCGAAAGCCGGCGAGCCGCGCCCGATCGTGGTGGGCGCGGGGCCTGCCGGGCTGTTCTGCGCGCTCTACCTGGCGCGGGCCGGGCTGCGGCCGCTCGTGCTCGAGCGCGGCGGCGACGTGGACGAGCGCCTGGCCGCGGTGGATGCGTTCGCGACGGGCGGTGACCTGAACCCGCAGACGAACATCCAGTTCGGCGAGGGCGGCGCGGGCACGTTCTCGGACGGAAAGCTGACCACGAACATCAAGAACCCGATGGCGCGCCACGTGCTGCGCTGGTTCGTGGACGCCGGCGCGCCCGAGGAGATCCTTTGGCAGGCGAAGCCGCATATCGGCACCGATCTGCTGGTGGACGTGGTGCGCACGATGCGCCGCCAGATCGGGGACGCGGGCGGCGAGGTGCGCTTCCATGTGCAGTTTGCGGGCGTGCGTTTCGCGGGCGGCGCGGTGGCGGACGTCGACGTGCTCGACGGGCGCACGGGCGCGGCGGAGCGGATGGCGGCGCGGCGCGTGGTTCTGGCCTGCGGGCATTCGGCGCGCGATACGTTTGAGGCCGTGCACGCGGCGGGCGTGACGATGGAGCAGAAGCCGTTCTCGGTGGGCGTGCGCATCGAGCATTCCCAGGAGGCGGTGAACCGGGCGCAGTACGGCGACGCCGCCGCGCATCCGGCGCTGGGGGCCGCCGACTACAAGCTGTCCGCGCACCTGCCGAGCGGGCGCGGCGTCTACACGTTCTGCATGTGCCCCGGCGGCGAGGTGGTGTGCGCCGCCAGCGAGGAGGGCGGCGTCGTGGTGAACGGCATGAGCCGTTTCGCGCGCGACGGATCGAACGCGAACGCGGCGCTGCTCGTGGGCGTGGGACCTGAGGACTTCGGGAGCGACCATCCTCTGGCGGGCGTCGAGCTGCAGCGGCGCATGGAGCAGGCGGCGTATCGCGCGGTCATCGTCGCAGGCGGCGCCGCGTACCAGGCTCCGGCGCAGACGGTGGGGGATTTCCTGGCCGGACGCGCCGGCGGCGCGAGCGCGAAGGTACGGCCGACGTACGCGCGCGGTGTGGCCTGGTGCGACCTGCGACAGTGCCTGCCTGGATTCGCGGCCGACGCCATCGCCGAAGCCCTGCCCCTGCTCGATCGTCGGCTGCACGGGTTCGCGGACGAGGACGCGGTGATGACCGGCGTGGAGACGCGCAGCTCGAGCCCCGTGCGCATCGTGCGCGACGACGCGCTGCAAGCGCGGGTGGAAGGCGCGCCCGACGACGCGCCCGAAAGCGGCCTCTACCCCTGCGGCGAGGGCGCGGGCTATGCCGGCGGCATCATGAGCGCCGCCTGCGACGGCCTGCGCGTGGCCCGCGTCCTCGCGGACGCGTTCGAATCGCGCTAGATCCGCGTTGGAATCCTGTCGAATCCGCGTTGGAAACGAAGGCTGCTTTCGTGGAAACCGCGTTGGATTCGCGTCGGATCCGCATAAGGTTCCGTGGTGCTTTTCGCTAGATCTGCGCCATCGAAACGTGAGACGGGCCCTCTATACTAAGAACGTGGAGCAGGTGCGCTGAGGATGCTATAGTGAGGGAGGCCGTCATGGGATCGAGTGTTCTTTTGGATCGAGAGGGGCAAGCGATGGATGTGAAAGAGGCTGCGAAGAAGGCAGCGGCTTACACGGCGGATATCGAGACCGTTATGAACCCGAAGAGTCTGTCGGAGTTTCTTTCCAAGTCGGGATTCGCAATCGAATCAACGCGTTTCGATGATGCGCGTAACCATTGGGAGATAGGAGTCGGCTTCGTTCGGGACTTCGATCGCGGCGGGATCGACGCCATCCCTCCGTTGTCGTCGGTTTGGGAGCGCACGCCTCTCCAAGGGGCTCGAACGTTCAAAACGGTGACGATATCCAATGAGGATGGCAGCGTCATTTCGTACGAGTAGTCGATATGAAAGCGATACTGGACGCCAATATACTGCTCTTGCTTCTTGCCGGTTCCTGCGATCAACGAAGTCTTGGACGGAAAAAGTTCGTGAAAGATTATCGTGCAGATGATTTTCGCATGCTGTGCAAGATGCTTTCCGGTTTCAAAGAACTCCTTGTCACGCCCAATGTGGTTACTGAGTGTTCGAACCTATTGTGCGGGCGCAACGGCCACGGCAGGAACGAACCGGAGGCCCGAGCCTTGGCGGCGCTGCTCGAATCGGGGCATCTCAAGCGGATCGAAGAGCGTTACGTCGAAAGCTTGATCGCGATTCGACGAAGCGAGTATTCTTTTCTCGGCGTCGCCGACTGCGCGCTGTTGGCGCTTGTCGATGCGGACCAGGTGCTTGTTACTGCGGATGGGTCGTTAGCTTGCGCAGCTCAGATGATCAATCCGGCTTGCATAAACTTCAACCATGCGCGCAATTGCTCGTTGCTCGACCTTCGCTGCTAGAACTCGATGCCGCGGCGGGCGAGGACGCCCTCCTCGTAGTAGTGCTTCACTTCGCGCATCTCGGTGACGAGGTCGGCGACGGCTGTGAGCGTGTCGCTTGCTCCGCGGCCCGTGACGACGAGCTCAACGTTCTCGGGCCGTTCGAGCACGAGGTCCACCAGCGCGTCGGGCCCGAAATAGCCCAGGCTGTCGGCGACGTTCGCCTCGTCGAGCACCACCACGTCGTACGCGCCGCTCAGCATCATGTTGCGCGCGACGGCCAGGCCCCGCTTCGCCGCCTGCGCGTCCGCCGTCGCATCGGGTGCGCTCAACTCGTCGCCCGTTCCGAACTGTTCGCACGCAATGAGATCGCCGAACAGGCGAAACGCGTCGAGTTCGCCGGTGGGGCCGCACTTCATGAACTGGCAGAAGCACACGCGCAGGTTAGCAGCAGCGGCCCGCATCGCCAATCCGACGGCAGCCGTGGTCTTGCCCTTGCCGTCGCCGGTGTACACCTGCACGTATCCCTGCTCCATCGTCATGCTCCCAGCTCCCGTTCCCAATCGAAGTCCTCGGGCGGCGCCATGGGCAGCGTCGGGTCGTCGGCGTCGTCCATGCGGCCGTCCCACAGGCAGGCGCCCATGTCCACGTGCGCATCGTCGGCGAACGCGACCCCTTCCGCTTCCAGCATCTCGCGCTGAACCTCGGGGCCTC
Organism: Eggerthella sp. BIOML-A1; assembly: GCF_009875595.1. NCBI lineage: Bacteria > Bacillati > Actinomycetota > Coriobacteriia > Eggerthellales > Eggerthellaceae > Eggerthella > Eggerthella sp. BIOML-A1. The sequence continues at coordinate 123,122 of NZ_WWRZ01000009.1, forward strand.
CGAAGGCGAACCCCTTGCACAGGCCCCCGTCCTTGAACACCACGCGGTGGCAGGGGATGCTGTTGACCTCGGCGCCCGGCTCGGGGTTCGCGCGCAGCGCATATCCCACGTAGCGCGCCGACCGCGGCGCTCCGATGAGCCGCCCCACTTGCCCGTACGTGGCCACCTTCCCGCGCGGTATGCGCCGCACCACCTTGAACACCCTGTCGGAGAAATCTCCCATGCCTTCTTCGCTCCTCGCTTCCGCCCGTGGTTTCGCTTCAGTATACGGCAACCTTGTACGGCGCGTGAGCCTTGCGCGCCGCCGTTGACGCTTGTCTGGCGCGAGCACGAAACGAACAGACGATTGCGGGTTCCCTTTTCCTACGATCCCCCTTATGATTGAGGCACGGCTGTTCCTCGAGAACCGCCCCCGCTTCTTTCGCACGGGAGGTAGTAGATGGGTCCGATCAGCAACCGTCGTCCGGGGGGCTCGGATGGCGCCGAGCCTTTGAGCGCTCAGTCGAGCGCCTTCGATGCAATTGGGAGCTTTCCAAGGCCAACCGATCTCGTCGACGCCGAGGCGCTCGCCGACATGCGGGCGTTCAACGATCTCAAGGCGAAGCGCAAGAAGCAGCGCAAACGCAAGATCGTCGTGGGCATCGTGTCCGCGGTGGCGGTGCTCGCCGTGGCGGGCGGCGCGTTCGCCTGGTATTCCGCCGATCAGGCGGCCAAGGCGCTGGAGAATATGGCGCCGCAGACGGCCTTCGTCGAGCAGGGCACGTTCGTCGAAACGGTGTCGGCTTCCGGCAACCTGCAGCCCGTCGCCTCGGTGAGCGCCACGTCCGAGGTTGACGGTATCGTGGGCGAGGTGCTGGTAGCCGAAGGCGATGCGGTGGCCGAGGGCCAGACGCTGTTCACGGTGGTCAACGACGATCTGGACAAGGCCGTGAAGCAGGCTGCCCAGGGCATCGAAGAGGCCAAAAACGGCGTCGCCCAAGCTCAGAACGCTGTGAACGATGCCTACCATGCCAAGTCCGCCGGCCAACAGGAGGCGGCTCGGGCTCAGGAGCAGGCGCAGGCCGCCGCCGCAGCCGCCAAGGAAGCGGGCGCGGCAACACCGGCTTCCGACGCGTCGGGCGCCTCCTTCGACGAGGCCGGCGCCGATTCCGCCATTCGCAACGCCGAGCTGGCGCTCAGCAGCGCGAACCTGGCGCTGCAGAACGCCCAGAGCGCCTATGACGAGGCCGTCGCGCGCGCCGCCAAGCGCACCGTCACGGCGTCCATCGCGGGAAGCGTCGTCGCGGTTAACATCGAGCCCGGCAAGGCGCTGGGCGCGACGGCGAATGCAGCCGCCTCGCCGGTGCAGATCGCCGATCTGTCGCAGATGACCGTCTCCATCAACGTGAACGAGATCGACATCCTCAAGATCACCGCCGACCAAACCGCCGAGGTCGCGTTCACCGCGGCCCCCGACCTCACGCTGCCCGCCACTGTGGTCAGCATCGCCACCACATCGGCCGGCTCCGGCGACGCGGCAGGTGGTGCCATGTACGGCGGCATGGGCGGCGCGGTCACGTACGCGGTGAAGCTGCTCATCGCCGAGCCCGACCCGCGCCTCAAGCCCGGCATGACCGCCAAGGCCACCATCACCACGACCACCATCGAGAACGCGCTCAAGGTGCCCATCTCGGCCGTGCAGTCCGATGGTGCGGACGGCAGTTTCGTCATGGTGCTCACCGATCCTGAGACGCAGGGAACGGAGATGCGCGAAGTCGAGGTGGTCGCGTCCGACGGTCTTACGTCCGTCGTGAAGGGCCGGTTGAAAGCCGGCGACGAAGTGGTCGTGAGCGGCGGCATGGGCGGCGCGCCGGACGGCATGGGCATGGCGGTCGATGGCGCTGCCTCGGCCGATTCCGCCGCCGTTGCGGTGGGGTAGCGCTATGGGATACGTCGTGGAAGCCGTCGACCTGCATCGCATCTACGAGAGCGCTTCAGGCTACACCCATGCCCTGCGCGGCGTGACGCTGTCGGTGGCGCAAGGCGAGTTCCTAGCCATCATGGGACCCTCGGGATCGGGCAAGTCGACGCTCATGAACCTGCTTGGCTGCCTCGACACGCCCACGCGCGGCCGTTACCTGCTGGAGGGTATCGACGTTGCCGACTATCGCGAGGACGAGCTGGCCGAGATCCGCGCCACGCGCCTGGGTTTCGTGTTCCAGTCGTTCAACCTGCTTCCGCGCGCCACCGTGCTGCGCAACGTGGTGCTGCCGCTCATCTACACGGCCTGCCCGCGCAAGGAGCGCGAGCTGCGGGCGCACGCGGCGCTACGCAGCGTGTCGCTGGACGAGCGGCTGTACGACCATCGCAGCAACGAGCTGTCGGGCGGCCAGATGCAGCGCGTCGCTATCGCCCGCGCCCTCGTGAACGATCCGGCGCTCATCCTGGCCGACGAGCCCACCGGCAACCTCGACACGGCCACGGGCGACATGGTGCTGAACACGTTCAAGCGCCTGCGCGACGCGGGCAAGACCATCGTACTCATCACGCACGAGCCCGACGTGGCTGCCCACGCCGACCGCGTGGTGCACATCCGCGACGGGCGACTGTACGAGGGCCCGCAGCCGTGCGCCGCCGGTCGGGAAGGGGCGCGCCCATGAAGATAGGCGATCTGTTCTACGAGACCTGGCACGCGCTGTCCGCGAACAAGGGCCGTTCGTTCCTCACCATACTCGGTATCGTCATCGGCATCGCGGCCGTCATCGCCATGACCTCGCTCATCGCGGGCGTGCAGAACATGCTCATGGGCGAGATGGGGCTGTCCCAAGCGCGCCAGGTGTCCATCAGCGCCTACTCGCCGCAGGGCATCACGTTCGACGACCTGGACAAGCTGGAGCAGGGGATGCCGGAATACGAGGTCATCACAGGTGCCTCGTACGCATCGGCCGAGATCACGATGGCCGACGGCCAGAAAAACCACGCCACGGTCATCGGCGCGCGTCCCGATTACTTCACGGCGAACGGGACGAAGCTTAAGGAGGGCCGCTTCTTCACCGAGAGCGAGGAGCAGAACGCCGCGCGCCTCGTGGTGATGGGCGGCGGTGAGATGACCGTGCAGATGCTCGGCGTCCCCGACACCGAGGCGGTGGGGAAGACGGTGCGCCTGGGCAACGACGACTACACGGTGATCGGCGTGTTGGAAACCTCGTCCTTCATGGGCGGCGGAGGGACGTTCTACGCGCCTTACACCACGGTGGAGACGCGCATCGGCAATGCGAGCGGCATCCAACAGATCGTCGGCTTCGCGCGCGAGGGCACCGACATGGATCGGCTCGTCGAGACGACGCAGACCTTTGTGGCGCAGTACTTCAATCTGGAGCCCGAGAACGTGTACGTGTCGTCGCTCGACGCCGTCATCAAGCAGATGGAAACGATGATGACGTCGTTCTCGCTGCTCATGGGCTCGGTCGCGTCCATCTCGCTGTTCGTGGGCGGCATCGGCATCATGAACATGATGCTGACCAACGTCACCGAGCGCATCCGCGAGATCGGCCTGCGCAAGTCGCTCGGGGCGCGTCGTCGCGACATCACGAAGCAGTTCTTGCTCGAGGCTATCATGCTGTGCGTGGCGGGCGGCGCGTTCGGCATCCTATTCGGCTTCCTGGCGGCGTTCGGGCTGGGCCAGGTGATCGGGGCGGTGCAGGCGGGCATGACCGTCACGCCGGTGCTCGCGCCGGGCGTGGTGTTCGGCGCCGTGGCCGTGTGCGTGCTTATCGGCGTCGTGTTCGGCTACTACCCGGCTCGCCGCGCCGCCAAGCTCGACCCGGTGGAGTCCCTGCGCTACCAGTAAGCGCACGCCGCCGGCCGCCAGGCGGCCGGCGGGCGGCAAGCTCGGAGGTTGCCGCCCCTTTCGCGTCGTTCGCCGACCTAAGAGATGGTAGAATGCATCAAGCATGAAGAAGACGTCTCGGATCGTGGGAAGCCGGGTGAGAATCCCGCACGGTACCGCCACTGTGTTTCGGTCTTGCCGATCAGCCAGAATACCGACCGAGAAGCGTGTGTGCGCAAGCGGCGAGTTACCGCGAGCGCTACCCGTCGGGCCCGAGCGCCCTCGGCTTGTCTGCGTAGCGAATACGGGCTGCGCGGCCCCCGCCAAACACGGGGTCGCGCAGCCTTTTGTTTTGCTGTCTCTCTTCTGCGAAGCGACCGATGAAAGGAGAAGGAAGACGGTGAAGGAACAAACGATCAAACGTGCGGGAATCATGCAGCGGGCCTGGGCCCTCCTGCTGGCCGCCGCACTCTGCCTGGGCCTCATGCCCGGCGCAGCCTGGGCCGAAGAAGGCGAGGGTGCGGGGGCGTTCTCGGTGGCGCTCACCATCGTGGACACGTCCGACCCTGCGGATGGCGTCCTGTACAACGCCCGCGTCGACGGCATGACCTCCGACGACACGGTTGCCGACCTGCTGGCGAAGGCGGGCTTCACCGCCGCGGCCAGCGCGGAGGAGACCGAGGGGAACGACAAGGCGTACTTCGACTCCTACGGTTCCCCGACGTTCCGAGGCAACAAGTCGGTCGAGCAGCCCAACGGGTCGTGGGCCTACTGGGCGACGATGTTCGACGGCGACAGCGCGAACTACGCCAGCGCCCAGCTGACGGCGAAGCTGCAGGAGAACGGCCGCTACCAGTACATCTACACGTCCGACGCGACGTTCGCCTACGACGAGGTTTCCGGATTTCCAGTGCAGCTCACCATCGTGGACACGTCCGACCCTGCGGATGGCGTCCTGTACAACGCCCGCGTCGACGGCATGACCTCCGACGACACGGTTGCCGACCTGCTGGCGAAGGCGGGCTTCACCGCCGCGGCCAGCGCGGAGGAGACCGAGGGGAACGACAAGGCGTACTTCGACTCCTACGGTTCCCCGACGTTCCGAGGCAACAAGTCGGTCGAGCAGCCCAACGGATCGTGGGCCTACTGGGCGACGATGTTCGACGGCGACAGCGCGAACTACGCCAGCGCCCAGCTGACGGCGAAGCTGCAGGAGAACGGCCGCTACCAGTACATCTACACGTCCGACGCGACGTTCGCCTACGACGAGGAAATCCCCCAACTCGCGATCTACACCGTTAACGACCCTTTGGCGGGGGCGATCAAGCCTGATCCCAAGCCCGAGCCCGAACCTGATGAGCCGACCAACGAGGCCGTCTTAGTAGACAGTGCTGCGTACAACACGCTGTTCGGCACCATTGCCGGTTCCTATGCGGGCACGTCCGAGGAATGGAAAGCCCTTGAACTCGCAGCTGCCGGACGTGCGTCTTCAATCGACGTGACGACTCTCGTGGCGAATGCGAAAGCTGTGAACGGTTCCCCGGAAACCACCAACTTGCAGCGCTTCATTTTGGCGCTCACGGCCGTCGGCAAAACGGAGGAAGCGGCAGCGCTTGTGCAGACGATGGCAACGTCCGATATTTCGACGACCTACGTGAACGGCCAGGCATTTGCTCTGCTCTCCTATGAAAGCGGCGCGTACGACGTGCCCGCGAACGCCCTTGAAACCGAAGCTGAACTCGTAGCCAAGCTTCTGAGCGCGCAGCAAGCTTCCGGAGGCTGGACCTGGAAAGGGGCCGCCGAGGGTGACGACCCCGATACGACGGCCATGGTGATAACCGCCCTTGCCTCTCGCGTTTCCGACGCCTCCGTTAAAGCGGCAGTCGACAAAGGACTCGAGGCGCTGCGCGCGATGCAGCACGAGGACGGCGGTTTCCGTGCATCCGGGGACGCTGTCGATGGTCCCATCAACGTCAGCTCGACGTCCTGTGTCGTGGTCGCCCTGTGCGCCTTGGGTGCGGATCCGGCGGCGTCCATGGTCACTGAAAGCGGCGCGACGCCGTTGAGCGCGCTGCTTTCGCAGGCCACATCCGATTTGTCCGGGTTCATCTACAACGGTGCGGCGAACGATCTCGCAACTGAGCAGGGCTTCCGGGCGCTGGTGGCTTACCAGGGTCTCAAGAACACCGGTGCCGCGTACAACATCTACACGCAGGCTAAGCTCGGCCAGGCGGGGCTGCCCGCCGAGAAGCAGGAAGAGGAGAGCGCTCCCGCTCCTGCTGACAAGCCTGTGGTCGACAAGAAGGCGCTTGCCAAAACCGGAGACGGCTCTGCGCCGTTCGCGGCCGGTACCGCGGTGCTCGCGCTCGGCGCGCTCGCGGCGGGTATCGCCGCCACGCGGCGCATGCGCGTTTCCGACGAGCTCTCGTTGCGTCGATAGGATCACGGCGGCATGAGCGAAGATTCGAACGAGAAGACCGGCTGCTCGGGCGTCGAAACGCTCGAGCCGTGTGAGCGGGCCGAAGCGCCCGACAACCGCATCGCCCCCTCCGCGCCTCGCGGCGAGGAGGGGGCCTCGGTGGGCGGGGCATCCGCAACGGCGGCGTCCGCGCCCTCGTCTCGCCGACCTCGCAAGGCGCTGCTCGCCACCGGCGTCGTTGCCGCTGCGGTGGCCCTGTGCGCCGTCGTGGCGAGCATGGGCTTCGCCACCGGATGGCTCGGCGACCCTGCGCCGTCCGATCCGGTGCCGATGCCCAGCGTCGTCACGGATGCGCCCTCTAACAGGGACGACGCGTCGAAGGACGACGAGGCCGATCGCAAGGATGCCGCCGAAGAGGCTTCGGAGGGCACTGACGGGGAAGCGGGTGCCGCCGTCGATGGCGAGAACGCGGCGGATGCCGACGGCTCGGTCGCTTCGACGGCCGGCGAGGCGCCATCGGGCACTGAGCTTTCCGCGTCGGAGGGCGCTGCTGCACCGGCTCCGGCGCCTGCGCCCGAGCCGGCCCCGGCTCCCTCGGCTCCCAGCACCGTTACGGTGACGGTATACATCGACAGCTCCCGCGCCGCGTCCAATGGCTACCCCTCATCCTTGGGCGGCGGCACGGTCACCCTCAACCAGGGCGCATCCGTCTACGATGCCCTCTGCGCTACCGGAGCGTCGGTGGGCGGGTCGAGCGGCTACGTCAGCTCCATCGGCGGCCTTGCGGAATTCGCTTGCGGTCCCGGCAGCGGCTGGCTGTATTTCGTCAACGGATCGTCGCCCGGATACGGGTGCGGTTCGTATATCCTAAGCGGTGGAGAAAACATTACGTGGATATACACCTGCGATTTGGGCAACGACCTGTAGATGTGCGGGTCGAGGAAAGCGAGGCGCCGTGTTCAGCAATCTGAAAGTGGCCAAGATCATGGCTGCATTGGCGATCTTCTTCGCCGTGCTCGTGGTGATCTCGATCTTCCAAACGGTGCACGCCTAGGGGCGCGCCTCGTATGAAGCGCACGGCGTTCGACCTGTTCCATCCCGTCGTGGCGTTCGGCTACTTCGCCGTCATGTTCGCGCTCAGCATGACGGCGATGCAGCCGGTCTACTTGGCCATCTCGCTTGCAAGCGTGCTCTCCTACAGCGCGGTGCTGCGCGGTTGGCGGGCGACGGGTCGCTCGCTTCTCTGGCAGCTGCCCCTCGTCGCCGTCGTCGCGCTGGCGAACCCGCTGTTCTCGGCGTCCGGCTCCACCGAGCTGTTCCGCCTCGGGCTGCGCGCGTTCTACCTGGAGAGCTTCGTGTACGGCGCATGCATGGGCGTCATGCTGATCAGCGTGATCGTGCTGTTCTCGAACGCCTCCCAGGTGCTCACGTCCGACAAGGTCATGACGCTGTTCGGCGGCGTCGCGCCCACGATAGGCCTCATGCTGTCGATGACGGCGCGCCTCGTGCCGCAGTTCGTGCGGCGCGGCAACGGCATCGCCGACGTGGAGCGCGCGTGCACGGCGGCGCGCCCTGCCGAGGAGCCCGCAGGGAAGCTCGCTGTCATGCGCGGCTACCTGCGGAGGACTTCGGTGCTCATGGGCTGGGGCATGGAAGACTCGCTCGAGACGGCCGGCGCCATGAAGGCGCGCGGCTGGGGGGCCGCCGCGCGGCGCACCACGTACGCGCGCTACCGGTTCCGTCGCTTCGACGCTGCGGCGCTCGTCTTCGGCGGCGCGCTCGCGTTGCTGGCCGCAGCCGCCGCCTGGGCGGCATGCGCGCAATTCCGTTTCTATCCGACGATCGGCGGGCTCGCGCCTTGGTGGAACTATCTGCCGTACGCGCTGTTCGCGTGCCTGCCGCTTGCGATCACCGCGAAGGAGCATCTGAGATGGCGAGCGTGAAGGCGATCGAGGCGCGCGGTTTCTCGTTTCGCTACCCTGAGTCGACGGCCGGCATCGGCCCGCTCGATTGGGCGGTGGAGGAGGGCGCGTTCCAGCTTTTGGTGGGCGCCACGGGCAGCGGCAAGACCACGCTGCTCGGTAGCTGCAAGCCGGCCATCGCGCCAGCAGGGGAGCGCGCGGGCTCGCTGCAGGTGTTCGGACGATCCGTGGAAAAGCTGGATGCGCGCGAGGCCGCCGCGACGGTGGGTTACGTAGCGCAGAGTCCCGAGAACCAGATCGTGTGCGACAGCGTGTGGCACGAGCTGGCGTTCGGGCTGGAGAACCTCGGCGTGGAGCAGGACGAGATGCGCCGCCGCGTGGCCGAGGTCGCTCACTTCTTCGGCATCGAGCCGTGGTTCCGCCGCTCCGTCGCCGAGCTGTCGGGCGGCCAGAAGCAGATGACCACGTTGGCCGGCACGCTGGCGATGCAGCCGCGCCTGCTGCTGCTTGACGAGCCCACCGCCCAGCTCGATCCCGTGGCCGAGAAGAACTTCCTGCACGCTCTGTTTCGCGTGAACCGCGAGCTGGGCATCACCGTCGTCGTGGCCACCCACGCCCCCGAGGCGATGGCCGAGTACGCGACGGACATGGTGGAGCTGCGAGAGGGCACGCTGATCCGCCATCCCGAACCGCGCGCCGGGGTGTCGGCCCTCCGTCGTTCCGAATCCGTCCCGGTGGCGCCCGCCTCCGCTCAGGATGATGAAGCCGCATACGCCGTCTCGTTGCGCGACATCCATCTGCGCTACGCGCGCGATGCCGACTGGGTTCTGCGCGGCTGCGACCTGCGCGTCGCTGCCGGCAGCATCCACGCCGTCGTAGGCGGCAACGGTTGCGGCAAGTCCACTCTGCTGCGCGCCATCGCCGGGGTCGTCAAGCCGGAGCGCGGCCGCGTTGAGAACCGCCTGGCCGCGCGCCAGGCGCTGCTCCCGCAGGATCCGAAGGCCCTCTTCGTATGCGATACGGTGGCCGACGAGCTGCGCGAGTGGCAGGCGAACTGCGGCTACGACGACGCCGCGATCGATGGCGCTCTTGCGCGTTTCGGCCTGGACGCGCGCGCCTCCAACCATCCTTATGATCTGTCGGGCGGCCAGCAGCAGTTGCTCGCGTTCGCGAAGCTGCTGCTGACCGATCCCGACCTGCTGCTGCTCGACGAGCCGACGAAGGGGCTCGACGCGCCGTCGAAGCTGCTGGTCGCCCGCACCCTGCGCGATCTCGCGCAGGCCGGGGCGACCGTCGTCCTCGCCACGCACGACCTGACGTTCGCCGCGCTCGTCGCCGATGCCGCCACCATGCTGTTCGACGGGGAGGCCGTGTGCACCGAGCCGGCCGCCGCGTTCTTCGCGGGCAACCTGTTCTACCGCCCGACCGAGGATGCGTTCTCCCGGCTGTGGCGCGAGGAACGCTCGTGACGCGCCCGTCTTCCCGCGCGGCGGCGCGCCTCCTCGCGCTGCTCGAGGTGCCGGCGCTCGCCGCCGTGCCTCTCGTGCTGGGCGTGTGCGCGTACTTCCAGGTGGAGCAGGGCGCGCTGCTCACCGTGGTCGTGGCCTTCGCGGCGGTGGGCGTGTTCTTCGCCAGCTTCGAGGCCTCGCGCCCGGCGTTGCGCCAGATCATGCCGACCGTGGTGTTGGCGGCTCTTGCGGCGGCGGGTCGCATGCTGTTCGCTCCCGTTCCCGACTTCAAGCCGGTGTCGGCCATCTGCATCCTCGCGGGAGCCGTGTTCGGCCGCCGCAGCGGCTTTCTGGTGGGCGCGCTCGCGGCGCTCGTGTCCAACTTCTTCTTCGGCCAAGGGCCGTGGACGCCGTGGCAGATGTACGCTTGGGGCCTCGTAGGCTACCTGGCCGGCGTCCTGGCCGACCGTGGCTGGCTCGACCGGCTGCCCGTGCTGTACGCTTACGGGTTCCTGTCGGCCCTGCTGTACGGCCTGCTGCTGAACGGGTGGTACGTCATCGGCTTCGTGCAGCCGTTCTCCTGGCCGGCCGCGCTCGTCGCGTTCGGCGCCGCGCTGCCGTTCGACGCGACGCATGGCGTGGCCACCGTCGTGTTCCTCGCGGCGCTCTACGTTCCCTGGCGGAAAAAGCTCGAGCGCATCAAGAGGAAGTACGCGCTGATCTGACGGATGCCGCCGATTGCGGCGAGGCGGCCGGGCGCGTGCTACAATGCCTCCCGATCATCGAAGAAGGGAGCTCCCATGCCGCCACTGTCCAGCTCGAAGCTCGAAGCCGTCGCCGCCCTCAAGCGCGGCGAGGCGGTCATCTTTCCCACCGAGACGGTGTACGGCCTGGGCGTTTCCGTCGAGGCGGCGGCGAGCCCCGAGGCGCTCTACGATCTGAAGGAGCGCGACCGCGGCAAGCCCGTCTCCTGGCTCGTGGGCGGCGCCGACGACCTCGACCGCTACGGAGCGCATGTGCCCGACCTGGCCCGACGTCTGGCACGAGCGTACTGGCCGGGACCTCTTACGCTCATCGTGGAAGCGAGCGACGCCGTGCCCGCCGCTTTCCGCTCGGCGGCGGGCTCCATCGGCCTGCGCATGCCCGACAACGATACGGCCCTTGAGCTCATCGAGGCGGTCGGCTGCCCGCTGGCCACCACGTCCGCGAACATCTCGGGTCTGCAAGCGCCCGGCTCCTTCGACGCCCTCGACCCCCGCCTCGCCGCTCGCGTCGGCGTGGTCATGGCTGATGACCGCGACGGCGACAAAAGCGGCATCGCCTCCACGGTCGTCGACTGCACCGTCGACCCTCCGCGCATCGTGCGCGCGGGCGCCGTCACCGAAGCGCATATCCGGGCGCTGGCCTAACGCGCGGATCGATCGTTCGGCGGTTGCGCGCGCCCTTGTTTTTCGGAAGGGCTCTTCGCGAGCTTGCCGCATTTCGGATGACGTCTGAATCGAGGTCTTCCGGCGAAAACGCGGCGGTTTGGTAATCATATACAAATAGTGGGATAGCTGACTTCATTCTCTCACCTGGGAAGATGCCGAGTCGTCCGAACTCATGCTCGCGAATCGGTGGCGCAGGGCGCATTGGAGATTACCAAACCGCCCCGTTTTTACCGACACGGAGCGTTTTCGGCATCACGAGCCCCTGCAAGGAGTCCTCTCGGCGCGGCCCGCGCTTTCCGCTCAGGACGTCTCCTTTTGCCACGGCCGCCATGACGTGCTGAGCGGTCCCGTCCGTGCGTCCGAGTGCGCGCATCGTCATTCGCGTAACGCTTCCGCGCTTGCGGTTCGCGTGCGGGTATAATAGGGCAAAACTCCTGGGGAGGGGATCAATATGGATACAACGGTCGCAGTCGCGCCGATCGGCTTTTTGTCTCATGACGGAACGTCCACCATCAAAGGCCTCGTGTGGGAGCCCGAGCGCACGAGGGGCAGCCGTCGTGTCGCGCCGCGCGGCGTCATTCAGATCGTCCACGGCATGGTGGAGCATGTGGGCCGCTACGACGAGTTCGCGCGCTTCCTCGTGGAACAGGGCTTCGTGGTGTGCGCCGCCGATCACATCGGCCACGGCAAGAGCGTGGCCAGCGCAGACGAGCTTGGCTGCCTGCCCGTTGACGGCAAGGAGACGCTCATCGAGGACGTCCACGAACTGCGCAAGACCGTCACCGCCCGCTACTCCCGCCAAACCCCTTACATCATGTTCGGCCATTCCATGGGAAGCTTCGTCACGCGCGCCTACCTGGCGCGCCACGGCGAGGACGTGGCGGCGGCCGTCATCTGCGGCACGGGCCAACAGCCCCTCGTCCTGTCGAAGGCGGGCAACGCGCTGGCGCGCTTCCTCGCGAAGACGAAGGGCGCCGACTACCGCAGCAAGCTTTTGGACAACATGGGCGTGGGCGCGTTCGCCAAGCAGATCGAGAACCCGCGCACGCCGCACGACTGGGTCTGCACCGATCCGGCCGTCGTGGACGCCTACATCGCCGACGAGCTGTGCGGCGCCATGTTCTCCGTCGGCGGCTACGCCACGCTCACCGACCTCACGGGCGAGGTGGTGTCGCCGTCGTGCGCGGCGAAGGTGCCGAAGGGATTGCCCGTGCTGTTCGTCGCCGGCGCCGAGGACCCGGTGGGCGCGTGCGGCAAGGGCGTGCGTGCGGCGGCCAACCTGTTGCGCCGCGCCGGTGTGCAGGATGTGGAGGTGAAGCTGTACGAGGGCATGCGCCACGAAATCCTCAACGAACCGGGGCGGGCTCAGGTTTATACTGAGGTGGTCGGTTGGATTGAGGAGCATGCATGCCAAAGTACGTCGTAGCGCTCGACCAGGGTACCACCTCGTCGCGCGCCATGCTCGTCGACGCGAACGGATGCGTCGTCGATGCGGTGCAGAACCCGTTCCCGCAAGTCTACCCCCAGCCCGGCTGGGTGGAGCACGACCCGCGCGACATCCTGTCGTCGCAGCTGGGCGCGCTTACCGAGCTTCTGGTGGCGCACAACCTGGGCGCAAAGGACATCGACAGCATCGGCATCACGAACCAGCGCGAGACCACCGTGGTGTGGAACCGCGAAACGGGGGAGCCCGTGATGAACGCCATCGTGTGGCAGTGCCGCCGCACGGCCCCCATCATCGACGAGCTGACGGCCGACCCGCAGACGGCGCGCATCATCGCCGACAAGACGGGCCTCGTGCCCGACGCCTACTTCTCCGCCAGCAAGATCAAGTGGATCCTCGACCACGTGGAAGGCGCGCGCGAAGACGCCGAAGCCGGCAAGCTGGCCTTCGGCACCGTCGACACGTGGCTCATCTGGACGCTCACCCAGGGCAAGGTACACGCCACCGACGTGACGAACGCCAGCCGCACCATGCTGTACAACATCCACGAGCTGCGCTGGGATCCGTGGCTGCTCGACCTGTTCGACATCCCGGAGTCCCTGCTTCCCGAGGTGCTCCCTTCGTCGGGGGAGTTCGGCCGCACGGCTTCCGCGGGCATCGTGCCGAACGTGCCCATCTGCGGCGTGGCGGGCGACCAGCAGGCGGCCCTGTTCGGACAGTGCTGCTTCCAGCCGGGCCAGGCGAAGAACACGTACGGCACCGGCTGCTTCCTGCTCATGCACACCGGCGGCGAAGCGTGCCGCTCCACGAACAACCTCATCACCACCATCGCCGCCTCGGGTCCGGGTGCCGGCCCCGAGTACGCGCTCGAGGGCAGCGTGTTCATGGCCGGCGCGCTCATGCAGTGGCTGCGCGACGACATGGGCATCATCGACGACGTAGCCGAGACTTCGGCCATCGCCCGCAGCGTGAACAGCACCGACGGCGTGTACGTGGTGCCCGCGTTCACCGGCTTGGGCGCACCCTATTGGGACGCCGATGCGCGCGGCGCCATCTACGGGCTCACGCGCGGAACCGGCCGGGCTCACATCGTGCGCGCCGCGCTGGAATCGCTGGCCTACCAGGTGCACGACCTCGCGGTGGCCATGGAGGCCGACGCGGGGGTGCGCTTGAGCGTGCTCAACGTGGACGGCGGCGCGTCCGCGAACGATTTTCTCATGCAGTTCCAAAGCGATATCTTGCGCACGCCGCTGCGCCGCCCGCAGAATGCCGAGACGACCGCGCTCGGCGCCGCGTTCCTCGCAGGGCTCGCCACCGGGTTCTGGAAGGACGCGGAAGCCCTGTGTGCCCTGCGCTCTTCGGACGACGTGTACGAGCCGGGCATGGAGGACGAGCGCCACGCGAAGCTGCTGGAAGGCTGGGCTCGCGCCGTGAAGCGCACGATGTCGGACGCCCTGTCATCCTGAGTGGAGCGCCGAAGGAGCGAAGTTGCGACGCAAAGCCAGTCCTTTAGGGAAGGATCCCGTGCGGCGCCAGCCGTCACGTGACGAAAGAGAAGAGGAAGGGAACCTCACATGAAGATCAGCATTGCAAGCGACCATGCGGGCTTCGAGCAGAAGCAGGCGCTGGTCGGCTACCTGGCCTCCAAGGGCCACGACGTGATCGACCGCGGCCCAGACTGCGACGACCGCGTCGACTATCCCGATTATGCGGCGCGCGTGGCGCACGATGTGGTCGACGGCATGGCCGAGCGCGGCGTGCTCGTGTGCGGCACGGGCATCGGCATGGCCGTGGCCGCCAACAAGATCGACGGGATCCGCGCCGCCAACGTCACCAGCCCGCTGTTCGCCGCCCTCGCGCGCGAGCACAACGACGCGAACGTCGTAGCCGTCTCGGGTCGCTTCGTCGACGAGTCCGTGAACCGCGAGATCCTCGACGCTTTCGTCTCCACCTCCTTCGGCGGCGGTCGTCATGCAGGTCGCGTCGAGAAGATCGCCGCTCTCGAAAACGAATAGCCCGCACGCGCGCAGCGCGGATCGCGCTGTGCTAGCATGATCGCTTCGCCTCGCCCTCATCGAAAGGAACACCATGGCCCTCCAGTACGTATCCCAGACCGATCCCGCCGTCGCCGATGCCATGCGCCAGGAGCTTGCGCGCGAGCGCGATTCCGTGGAGCTCATCGCCTCGGAGAACTTCACGTCGCCTGCCGTCATGGAGGCCGTGGGCAGCGTGCTCACGAACAAGTACGCCGAGGGCTACCCCCGCAAGCGCTACTACGGCGGCTGCGAGAAGGTCGACCTCGTGGAGGACCTCGCGCGCGAGCGCGCCTGCCAGCTGTTCGGCTCGAACTTCGCCAACGTGCAGCCCCACTGCGGCGCGAACGCGAACCTGGGCGCGTACGAGGCGCTCATCGAGCTGGGCGACACGGTGCTGGGCATGAGCCTGGCCGAGGGCGGCCATCTCACGCACGGCTCGCCGGTGAACTTCAGCGGCCGCCACTACGACTTCGCCAGCTACGGCGTGGACGCCCAGACCGAGACCATCGACTACGACGAGGTGGAGCGTATCGCCAAGGAAGTGCGCCCCAAGCTCATCGTGGGCGGCGCCAGCGCCTATCCGCGCATCATCGACTTCGAGCGCATGGCCGCCATCGCGCGCGAGGTGGGCGCGTACTTCATGGTGGACATGGCCCACATCGCCGGCCTCGTGGCCGCAGGCGCGCACCCCAGCCCCGTGCCGCACGCCGACGTGGTGACGTCCACCAGCCACAAGACCCTGCGCGGCCCGCGCGGCGGCTTCATCCTGTCCAACGACGAGGACATCGCCAAGCGCATCGACAAGGCCGTGTTCCCCGGCTCGCAGGGCGGCCCGCTCATGCACGTCATCGCCGGCAAGGCCGTGGCGTTCGGCGAGGCGGCGCAACCTGCCTACAAAGAGTACATCGACCACGTGGTGGAGAACGCGCGCACGCTGGGGCAGGGCATGATGGACGGAGGCCTGCGCCTCGTGTCCGGCGGCACCGACAACCACCTGTGCCTCGTGGACCTCACGCCGGCCGACGTCACCGGCAAGGATGCCGAAAAGCTGTTGGAGAGCGTGGGCCTCACGGTGAACAAGAACTCCATCCCCAACGAGCCGCGCAGCCCGTTCGTCACGAGCGGCATCCGCGTGGGCAGCGCTGCGGCCACCACGCGCGGCTTCACGGCCGACGACTTCTACGAGGTGGGCCAACTCATCGCCGCCACGGTGTTCAACGCCGAGAGCGAGGCGAAGCTCGCCGACGTGCGCGCGAAGGTGGACGCCCTCCTGGCCGCGCACCCTTTGTATCCCGAGCTCGATTACTAGTTCCCGAACCGGATCGCAAGAAAGAAGGCTTATCCCATGCACTACGACCGCGTCACCGTCGTCGACCACCCGATGGTCCAGCACAAGCTGTCCAAGCTGCGCAACAAGAACACGTCGTCGAAGGACTTCCGCGCCCTCGTGCGCGAGCTTGCCATGTTCGAGGGCTACGAGGCCACGCGCGATCTGGCGCTTGAGGACGTCGAGGTTGAAACGCCCATCTGCAAGGCTGCGTGCAAGCAGGTGGCC
The DNA here is from genome assembly GCF_009875595.1 of Eggerthella sp. BIOML-A1. Classification (NCBI taxonomy): domain Bacteria; kingdom Bacillati; phylum Actinomycetota; class Coriobacteriia; order Eggerthellales; family Eggerthellaceae; genus Eggerthella; species Eggerthella sp. BIOML-A1. Next base: position 139,184 of record NZ_WWRZ01000009.1, read on the forward strand.
GGCAAGAAGATGGTCATCGTCCCCATCCTGCGCGCGGGCCTCGGCATGGTTGAGGGGCTGCAGGAGCTCATGCCCTCCACGTTCGTCGGACACCTCGGCATGTACCGCGACCCCGAAACCCATGAGCCGCACGAGTACTACGCGAAGCTCCCCGACAGCATCTCCCAGCGCGACGTGCTGGTGGTGGACCCGATGCTGGCCACGGGCGGTTCGGCCACGGCGGCCATCCACTATCTGCGAAAGCTCGGCGTGAAGAACATCAAGCTCGTCGTGCTCGTGGCGGCGCCCGTCGGCATCGAGGCCGTGCTGTCCGCCGACCCGGACGTGCAGATCTACACCTGCGCCATCGACGAATGCCTGAACGAACATGCCTACATAGTCCCCGGCCTCGGCGACGCCGGCGACAGGATTTTCGGCACCAAGTAACAGAAAAGCCGCAGGCTTGAGGGGAGGAGCAGCGATGGAACCACTCGACCATCGCCCCAGCTGGGACGAGTACTTCATGACGCTGGCGAACGAGGTCGCCACGCGCACCACGTGCATGCGCCGCGCCGTAGGGGCCGTCATCGTGAAGGACCGCCGCATACTGGCCACCGGCTACAACGGCGTGCCTACCGGCATGCGCCATTGCGCCGAGACCGGCTGCCTGCGTCAGCAGCTCGGCGTGCCCAGCGGCCAGCGCCACGAGATCTGCCGCGGCCTGCATGCCGAGCAGAACGCCATCATCCAGGCGGCGCGCTACGGCATCAACATCACGGGGGCGTCCATCTACGTCAACACGCAGCCGTGCATCGTGTGCGCCAAGATGCTCATCAACGCCGGCATCGACGAGATCGTCTACCAGAACCCGTACCCGGACGAGCTGGCCATGTCCATGCTCGAGGAAGCCGGCATGAAGCTGCGCGTGTTCGACCTGTAAACGAGATAGGGGAATGGGATAGGGGACAGGCGTGTCAGGGGGACGGGTGATTTGACATACCTGGGTTCGGGTGTGTCAAATCACCCGTCCCCCTGACACGCCCTCCTGACGTAAAATGAGCCACTAGCCCCGCCACCTGTCTCATTCCTGTCCTTTTCCGCTTGGAGAATATACGGTTTCGCTTACCGTTCCCCCGCGCTTTATGCAGTTTTTTGGCCGGTTTATTCTTCCACTCACCCAAATTTTGTAAGTTTTTGTAACCCTGCCGTCAGCCGAACGTGAAGTTCCGTTATCATACGAGTCGGCTTGGTAGGATGCGTACTTGTGCGCTCGACGGTCAAGAAGAAAGTGGGACATGGCAGTAGCAATCGTTCTGGGGGCGCTCGCGGGCGCTGCGGGGTTCGCTCCGCTGTTCGCCGGCTTGCGTATGACGAGACGAGTGACCGACACCAGCAACCTGGGGCACGCCGGTGCCCTTCTTCTAGGTGTGCTGCTCTCGGTCGCTGTGCTCTTCGTAACCGCCATCGCCTGCGCGCTCCTCGCGCGCGAGTTCGTCCTGCCCTTCGTTCTTGCCGAGGTCGTGGCTCTTTCCGTCGCGGCTATCGGGTTCGGCGTCAGCAATCTAGTGCGGAAGTAAGATGGAAAGGTAAAGACACGTGAATCCTCTTGAATCCCTAGCGGAACAGGTACCTCACCTGCAGCATTCTTTCGATTCCGCCTTCGTGTTCGGGTCGGGATCGTTCGGCATGACGCAGTACGTGCTGTGGATGCTCATCTGCTTCCTCATCACGCTCGTCGTCGTGCTTGCGGCCAGCAAGCGCCTCACGATCATCCCCACGAACAAGTTCACCAACATGGTGGAGTACGGCTACGAGTTCGTGAAGAAGGACATGGGCGAAAGCGCCATCGGCCACGGCTACAAGAAGCACCTGCCGTTCTTGGCCACGCTGTTCTTCTTCATCCTGATCAGCAACTTCGTGGGTCTCATCCCCGGCTGCAAGACCCCCACGGGGTCCATCAGCATCACCTGGGCGCTCGCGGCCATCTCGTTCATCTACTTCATCTTCTGGGGCATCAAGGCCAAGGGTCTGGGCGGCTACCTCAAGTCGTTCGCGCCGTCGGGCCTGCCGCTGGTCATGGTTCCCATCGTGTGGTTCCTCGAGCTGTTCTCCACCGTGCTGCGCGTGCTCACGCTGGCCGTTCGACTCTACGGAAACATGTTCGCCGGCCATATGGTGCTCGGCATTTTCGCGCTGCTCACCAGCGTGTTCATCGGCTCCGCCATCCAGGGCGCGGGCGTCGGCGTGGGAAGCATCTCCATCGCGTGGATGCTGTTCCTGTTCGCCATGTACGCTCTCGAGGTGCTGGTTGCGTTCCTGCAGGCCTACGTGTTCACCATCCTCAGCGCGGTGTACATCGGTCTGGCCACGTCCGACCACTAGGTCGACCCCGCATCCTTTCCGAAAGGGGAGGGCGCACGCGCCTGCGCGCGGCAACGTTTGGTGTTTGACCGGCTATTCCACGGCTGGTTGACATAGAAGGTGTCCATGGTTCTCGGGAGAAGCCCGAGAACGGTAAAAGGAGGAAACTGTGGAAATTACACTCGCTCTTGCGGCTCTGAAGCTCGTGGGCTACGGCCTGTCGACCATCGGCCCCGGCCTGGGCATCGGCATCGCCTGCTACGGCTGCTGCGTCGCCACCGCTCGCCAGCCCGAACTGCAGGGTCGTCTGTTCACGAACTTCATCATCGGTGCTGCTCTCGCCGAGGCTCTGGGCCTCATCGGCTTCGTGCTTACCTTCATCGTGTAACTAAGCCTCATTCGGATACCGTGCCGTATAAGGCTTACATAGGAGGTAACGTACGTGAAAGCTAAAGCGAAAGAAACATCGGCCCGCATCGGGCTTGCCGCGCTTGCCGGCGCCGGCATGACGTTTGCTTTCCCTGCGCTCGCGTTCGCGGCTGAAGAAGAGTCATCGGGCGGCCTGAGCGCCATCTTGCCCGACATGGCGGAGTTCATCCCCATGCTCGTGATCTTCATCCTGCTCTGGATCGTTCTGGCCAAGTTCGGTTGGCCGAAGTTCGAGGCCATGCTGGAGAAGCGCGAGATGACCATCAAGGATTCCCTTGAGAAGTCCGAGCAGGCTCGCGTCGAAAGCGAGCGCGTGCTTGAGGAATACAAACGCCAGCTGGAGGATGCCAAAGCCCAGGCCGCCCAGATCGTCGCAGACGCGAAGAAGACGGGCGAGGCCGTGAAGGCCGACATCACCGATAAGGCGCAGTCCGAGGCCACCGCGATGATCGAGAAGGCGCACAACGCCATCGAAGCGGAGAAGAAGGCCGCCATCTCCGAGCTGCAGGGCTCGGTTGCCGACCTGTCCGTCTCCGTTGCGTCTCGCCTGATCGGCGAGGATCTCAACGATGCCGAGCACCGCAAGATCATCGAGCGCTACGTGAACGAGGCGGGCAGTTTCAATGCCAACTAACCGCCAAATTCTCAAGGAGAAGGTCGCGACGTATGCGTCCGTGCTTCTGGACGGCGCATACGAAGCAGGCGGTCAAGACGCCGTGCTCGAGGTCCGCGACCAGGCCGAGCGCATCCTGCGCATCGCGCGTTCGAACATGGATCTCTCCGACGCCTTGGAGGACAGCTCCTATACGCCCGAGCAGAGGGGTCAGCTGGTGCGCAACCTGTTCGCATCCAGCAATCCCGTCCTCGTCGACGTTCTGGCCGTCATGGCCGAGCGCGAGGACTTCGCGTTGCTGTCGCGCGTATGGGCCAGCTATGGAGAACAGCTCGAACGCAAGCTGAACGTCACCGTCGTCGACGTCACGACCGTCGTCGAACTGGACGATCGTCTGCGCGAGGTCATTACGAAGAAAGCTGAGGCCGACCTGGGAACGAACGTCGTGTTGCGCGAGCATATCGACAAGTCCCTGCTCGGCGGCATATTGATGAGTGCCAACGGCAAGCGAATCGACGCCAGCGTCCTGTCGCAGTTGGAAAGCGCTCGCAACGTGCTCAAACTATCAACAGATGGAGGTGAATGCTAGTGACTGAAATCACCGCACAGTCTATTGACGAGGCACTGCGCAAGCAGCTCGATGCGCTCAATACGAGCGTCGAATCTCGCGAAGTCGGAACCGTCATCCAGATCGGCGACGGTATCGCGCGCGTCGACGGCCTCAAGGACGCCATGGCGGGCGAGCTCCTCGAGTTCGTGGGTTCCAACGGCCAGACCGTCTACGGTATGGCCCAGAACCTCGAAGAGGACGAAGTCGGCGCCGTGCTGCTTGGTGACGTCACCGCAATCAAGGAAAACGACCAGGTGAAGACCACCGGTCGTATCGTGGAGATCCCCTCGGGCAAAGAGATGCTCGGCCGCGTGGTGAACCCGCTCGGCATGCCGATCGACGGCAAGGGCCCCATCAAGGCCGAAGGCATGCGCCCGGTGGAGTTCAAGGCCCCCGGCGTCATCCAGCGCCAGCCCGTCGAGGAGCCGATGCAGACCGGCATCCTGGCCATCGACTCGATGATCCCCATCGGCCGCGGCCAGCGCGAGCTGATCATCGGCGACCGCCAGACCGGCAAGACGTCCATTGCGGTTGATGCCATCATCAACCAAAAGGGCAAGGACATGATCTGCATCTACGTCGCCATCGGCCAGAAGGCGTCCACGGTCGCCGGCCTGGTGGAGACGCTGGAGAAGCACGGCGCGATGGAGTACACGATCATCGTGAACGCCTCCGCGTCCGACTCCGCTCCGCTGCAGTACATCGCCCCCATGGCGGGCGCCGCCATCGGCGAGTACTTCATGTACAACGGCGAGAACGGCCAGCCGGCCACGGCCGACAACCCGGGCCGCCACGTGCTGTGCATCTACGACGACCTGTCCAAGCAGGCCGTGGCGTACCGCCAGATGTCGCTGACGCTGCGCCGCCCGCCGGGACGCGAAGCGTACCCGGGCGACATCTTCTACCTGCACTCCCGCTTGCTGGAACGCGCGGTCAAGATGTCCGACGAGTACGGCGCGGGCTCGCTCACGGCGCTGCCCATGATCGAGACGCAGGCCGGCGACGTGTCCGCCTACATCCCGACCAACGTCATCTCCATCACGGACGGCCAGATCTTCCTGTCCACCGACCTGTTCTTCCAGGGTCAGCGCCCTGCGGTCAACGTCGGCATCTCGGTGTCGCGCGTCGGCGGCTCCGCGCAGGTCAAGGCCATGAAGCAGGTTGCCGGCACGCTGCGCCTCGATCTCGCGTCCTATCGCGAGCTGCAGGCGTTCACGCAGTTCGGCAGCGACTTGGACAAGTCGACCCAGGACCAGCTGAACCGCGGCGCCCACATGACCGAGCTGCTGAAGCAGGGTCGTTACGTGCCGATGCCCGTCATGGACCAGGCTATGTCCATCTACGCAGGTGCTCATGGCTACCTCGACGACATCCCGGTGTCCGACGTCGTCCGCTTCCGCGGCGAGTTCCTCGACTTCATCCACGCTTCCAAGCCGGAGATCGTCGAGGCCCTCGAGAAGGCGCAGAAGTTTACCGATGAAATCGAAACCGACCTGAACGCCGCTATTGAAGCTTTCAAGCTGCAGTTCTCGCCCTCGGCTTCTTAAGGCAGGTAGACTATGCCCAACCTTCACGACATAGAAAGGCGTATCGGCTCCGTCTCTTCGACGAAGCAGATCACGCGCACCATGGAGATGGTGGCGGCCGCGAAGATCCGCCGCGCTGGAGAGCGCGTGGCGGCTGCGACGCCGTACTCCGAATCCATGGTCGAAATGTTGGCCAACGTTGCCAAGCGTGTAGGTGGCTCCGATAACGCGCTGTTGCGCAAGCACGACGAAGTGAAGAACGTGCTGTTCGTCGTGGTTGTGTCGGACCGCGGCCTTGCCGGCGGTTTCAACAGCAACGTGCTGCGGCACGTCGAGCGTCTCATGAAGGAAAAGCAGGCCGCAGGCGCGTCCGTCCAGGTCGTCGCCTGCGGTAAGAAGGCCGTCGGGTACTTCACCTACCGCAAGGTGGAGCCGGTGCTCGGGTTCACGGACCTTTCTGCCGATCCGACGGTGGAGGAGGCCGCGTCCGTCGCGGCGTACGCCATCGACGGATACGAGAACGGCACGATCGACGAGGTGTTTGTCGTGTACAACCACTCGAAGAACGCTGCCGAGCAGGTGCTGCGCACGGAGCTCGTGCTGCCCGTGGACACGGCTGCGCTCGATGCCGAGCTGGCCGCCGAAGGCGTGCAACAGGAAGCGGGCGAGGCGAAGCTCGAGGGCGACGTGATCTTCGAGCCCAGCGCCGAGGCCGTACTCGACCGCTTGCTGCCGGCGTATGTGCGCACGACGCTGTACCATGCGCTCATCGACTCGGCCGCTGCCGAGCAGGGCGCGCGCCGCAACGCCATGATGTCGGCTACGGACAACGCTACCGAAGTGCTCGAAACGTTGACTAGATTGTATAACCGCGTACGCCAGGGCGCTATCACGACGGAGATTTCCGAGATCGTCGGTGGCGCAGCGGCTTTGGAGGATTAAATGGCTGAACAAATGCTTACGAAGGAGGAGCTCGAGGCCAGCAAGGGCGCTACCGGTCGCATCGTGCGTATCGTCGGCCCTGTCGTTGACGTCGAATTTCCCCCTGATCAGCTGCCGGCGATTTACAACGCGCTGACGGTTGATGCCAAGACCCTGGCGGGCGACTTGCACCTCGTGCTCGAGGTCGAGACGCACCTGCCGGGCAACCTTGTCCGCTCGGTGGCCATGAGCTCGACGGACGGTCTCGTCCGCGGCCTCGAGGTCGTCGACACGGGCAACCCGATCATGATGCCCGTGGGTCCCGAGACCCTGGGCCGCATCTGGAACGTCATGGGCGAGCCCGTCGACGAGAAGCCGATGCCCGAGGTGAAGGGCTACATGCCCATCCACCGTCCGGCTCCGGACTACGACGAGCTGTCCACTACCACCGAGATCTTCGAGACCGGCATCAAGGCCATCGACCTCGTCGAGCCCTTCGTCAAGGGCGGCAAGACGGGTCTGTTCGGCGGCGCCGGCGTGGGCAAGACGGTTATCATCCAGGAGCTCATCAACAACCTGGCCCAGGAGCACGGCGGCACGTCGGTGTTCACGGGCGTGGGCGAGCGTACCCGCGAGGGTACCGACCTCTACCTGGAGATGAGCGACTCGGGCGTCATCAACAAGACCTGCCTCGTGTACGGTCAGATGAACGAGCCTCCGGGAGCGCGTCTGCGCGTGGGTCTCGCGGGCCTCACCGAGGCGGAGTACTTCCGCGATCAGGGCCAGGACGTGCTTCTGTTCGTGGACAACATCTTCCGCTTCACGCAGGCCGGCTCCGAGGTGTCCGCTCTGCTGGGCCGCATGCCCTCTGCCGTGGGTTACCAGCCGACGCTGGCAACCGAGATGGGCGACTTGCAGGAGCGCATCACGTCGACGTCCACCGGCTCCATCACGTCCGTGCAGGCCGTGTACGTGCCCGCCGACGACCTGACCGACCCTGCGCCGGCCACGACGTTCACGCACCTCGACGCGAAGACGGTTCTGTCCCGTTCGATCTCCGAGCTGGGCATCTACCCGGCAGTCGACCCGCTGGAGTCCACCTCCCGCGCGCTCGACCCGCAGATCGTCGGCGAGGAGCACTATCGCGTGGCCGTGGGCATCCAGGAGCTGCTGCAGAACTACAAGGACCTTCAGGACATCATCGCCATCCTCGGCATGGACGAGCTGTCCGAGGATCAGAAGAAGATCGTGAACCGTGCCCGCAAGGCGCAGCAGTTCTTCGGCCAGTGCTTCCACGTGGCCGAGCAGTTCACGGGCCTGCCGGGCAAGTACGTGAAGCTTGAGGACACCATCCGCTCCTTCGCCGCCATCCTCGACGGCGAGTGCGACGAGATCCCCGAGCAGTGCTTCCGCATGAAGGGCTCCATCGAAGACGTGTACGCTGCGTACGAAGAGATGAAGAAGGCCTCGTAATGGCTGGGTTCATATGCGACATCGTGACGCCGGTGGCGAAGCTGGTCTCTGATGAGGTCGAGCTCGTCGTCGTGCCCGGCGTCGAAGGCGAGATGGGCTTTCTGAAAGGCCATGCTCCGCTCGTGTCGGTGCTTGCTGACGGCGAGGCGCGCGTGAAGGCGGTCGGCGCCTCCGAGACCGTGCATTACGCTTTGCAGGGCGGTTACGTCGAGGTGACGGACGACAAGGTCATCATCTTGGCCGATCGTGCGCTGCCTGCGGCCGACATCGATGTCGAGCAGGTGCGCGAGCAGCTGGCCGGCATCGAGGAGCAGCTGTCCGGACTCTCCGAAGAGGAGGCTCGCAAGACGACGCTCGCAGCCGATAAGGCGTGGTGCGACGTTCAGCTGAGGGTCGCCAAAGCGGCTTAAGGCGGACGCGTTCGAAGACGCGCGGCTTCGGTCGCTTGGCAACGCAACGGCCGATGCGCTGCGGTTGACGAGCAAGATGTGGAAGAGCCCCCGCACGGGGCTCTTCCTTTTTTCCGGCTATGTTTTCGAGGCGTTGGCGTCCCGAAGAGGGATGGTCTCGGACAATGCGAGAGGTTCGGATTCGAGAGTGGTATGATAAGGGGGAAATCGTTGTGCGCCGACGGGCTGCGGCGCAAAGATGAAGGAGAGCGCTCGTGAGTCGTCGGAAGTCCTTTGAATCCTCCGGATGCGTGCAGATCGAGGGCGAGGAAGACGGCTATGACGCGCTGACGGGGCTGCCGGATCGTACGAGCTTGGAGCGTCGTATCGAGCGGTGCCTTGCCCAGAAGGGTCGTCCGTTCAGCCTCATCGTCATCGATATCGACAATTTCAGGTCGTTCAACGACGCGTACGGCTATGCGGTGGGCGACGCGATCATAGCCCGGTTCGGACGCTATCTGCAGACGAGCCTCTCGACCGGCGTCGAGATGGTGGGACGCGTGGGCAGCGAGGAGTACCTCGCCATCGTCGACGGCGCCGACCGGGACGTCCTGGACGGCCTCACGAGCGATCTGCTCTCCGTGCGCCTGACCATCGACGGGGAAGGGCCTTCCGGGGAATCCACGTCCGTCAGCCTGACCGCCGGCGCGGGCGTCGTGTCGTGGGACGGGGAAGCTGCCTTGACGCCGGCGGCCCTCATCCATCAAGCCGAGGTGGCGCTGCGCAAGGCGAAGCAGCTCGGCCGGAGCCGCCGCTACGCGTTCGAGACCGACGATGCGGAATTCGCGCGTCTGCGGGAGGATATGCGGCTTTCGATGGAGCTGTCCGTCGAGATCGGCGATGCGCTCGAACGCGGGGAGTTCGAAGCCTTCTTCCAGCCCCTGTTCAGGCCCTCGAACGGCCGGATCGTGGGGGCCGAAGCGCTCGCGCGCTGGCGGCATCCGTCGCGCGGCCTGGTCAGCCCCGCCGTGTTCATCCCGCCGCTCGAGCGCAGCGGCGCCATCGTCGACCTCGATCTGGCCATATTCGAGCAGTGCTGCCGCTTCCTGCGCGACCGTCTCGACAAGGGCGCGGTCATCGTGCCGCTGAACTGCAACTTCTCGCGCTTGCATTTCTTGGACGACTCGTTCGCCGACACGTTGAAAGGCATCGTCGACCGCTACGCCGTCCCTCCGTCGTATCTGTGCGCGGAAATCACGGAAAGCGCGTTCGTCGAGGATTTCGACACCGTGATCGGCCAAGTGAAGCGGCTGCACGAGCACGGTTTCAGCGTGGCCATGGATGATTTCGGCAGCGGGTACTCGTCGCTGGGCATGCTGCAGAACCTGCCCATCGACGAAGTGAAGATCGACCAGCTGTTCTTCCAGCGCGACCTTTCCGACTTCCGCAACGCGACCGTGGTGTACTCGATGGCGAACATCGCCAAGGTGCTGGGTCTGGTCGTGGTTTGCGAGGGCATCGAAACCGCCGAGCAGGTCGAGTTCGTGAAAGGCATCGGGTGCGACATTGCCCAAGGCTTCTTCTTCAGCCGCCCGGTCGACGAGGCTTCGTTCGGCGGCTTGCTGGAACGCGCCCTGGCGCACGAGCCCCAGAAGCGCTCGCCGCTGCGCAAAGAGGATGCGCGGTCGTTCATCGTGCGCTTGTTCGATCATGCCTTCGTAAGGCAGGATCTCGATGCGTTCGCAGACTGCTGCTTCGACGACGTGCAGTGGCAGGATCGGTTCGAGGAGGGCTGCTTCTCGGGCATCGACGCGGTGCGCGCGCATCTCGAGCGCGCGATGAGCGGCCGGGAGCTCTCCATCGCGTACAAGGCCATCACGGTGAACGAGCTGTCCGGCGACCTCGTCGCGGTGAGCGGCGAAGCGGTGTTCACCGGAGACGTGGACTACCAGGGCGTCTTCTACTTCGGTGCGTCGTGTTTGGCAACTGATGCCGGCGTCCTTCTGACCAAGATGAAGATCGACCGAGTCAACCGTTCGGGGCATTCGCATAGATCCTTGCAGATGGCGGCAATGGATATGGAGCGGTTGGACGAAGGCCCCGCGCTCGATCAATTCTACGGGGTCGTGCCCGTGGGCATCATTCGCTACGATTTGTCGGGCGACATGCTGATAACTTATATGAATCAAGCTATGTTCGACATCCTCGGCTACACGAAGGAGCAGTTTTACGGAGAGGTTGGAGCCAACCTTCGAATGATCGTGCATCCCGACGATCTCGACCATCTGTACAAGAAGAGCGTCGAGATGATAGAGACCGGCGAGTCGGAGCCGTTCTCCTATCGTTTCATCAGGCGCGACGGCTCCGTCGCACGCGTGCTGTATCGGCAATGCAATCTTCCGGGCATCGACGGGCGGCCCGTCACCCAGGGCATGTACATCGATCTGGACGAAGCCGAGCGCTATCTGACGGAGGGCGAAGGGGAATAGGGAACCCTGCGGAGCCGCGATGCGAGGGCGGCGCGCGTCGATCTTCGCGCAATCGGGGATTTCTGTCGTCTGCTCGAGGCTAAGGGCTCGAACGACCCCAGCACCCGCCGACACCGGCTTGACGGCGAAATGCACGCGTCGAGGTAAAAATCGAACGGTTTGGTAATCCTGGCGGAGCCCGGCTGCGGCGCTTCGAGTCCGCCGAGTGCGATTGGGAACGTTTCCCCAGGTCGGATACTCGAACCGTAAAACAAAGCGAATCAGTGGGATTACCAAACCGTTCGATTTTTACCTCGACGCCGTTTCCGCCGTCGAGCCTCTACCGGCGCCCTGCGGGAGTCTGTCGGGCTCCCGCAGTCTTTCGGTTTGGGCGCGAATCGATGCCTATGACAATTCCTTTGAAGCCTACCGCCGCGAAGGCATGCAAAATCCCTGGTGGCGAAATCCCCCTGCGCCTTCCGAGGGTCCGATCCCGCCGGATATTGTCATGGGAGTCGATTTGCGCCCAAGGTGGGGAAGGATGCGCGAGCGCTCGGCGAGTCGTGCGAAATCGGGCAGGTTATGCGCGATTTTGGCACGACTCGGTGCGCGCGAGCGAAGCGGTGCGTCCTACAATAGATCGAATCCTAAACGAAAGGGGTTCGTATGAACGCAAGAACGTGGAAGAAGCTGGGCGCGTGCCTGTGCGCCGGCACACTTGCCGCCGTGCTGTGCGCGGGCTGCGCTTCGAAGGCGTCCGACGATGCTGCGCAGCCGCTCGTCAACGGCGTGACCGATCGGCAGGAAGTGGTGTACTGCCTGTACTTCGGCCTCACCGACAAAGACACCGGCAAGCAGGAGCTCACCATGGAGGAGGCGAAGGATATCGCCATCCCGCTGTTCATCGAGGCGGGGTCGGGCTATACCGTGTACGAGGCCGAAGGAGGCTTCGCCAAAGAGGACGGGACCGTCGTGCAGAACGACACGCTCGTGTTCGACAGCACCCACGGCGACGAGCAGGCCATCCTCGACCTTATCGAGAAGGTCAGGCGGGCGCTCAACGTCGAGAGCGTGTACTGCGAGTCCAAGCTCGTCGGCTGCCAGATACGCGGCGGCGTCATATCGGGCGTCTCGTAAGCGGCGGATCGAGCGCTGCGAACGCCGCCTGCTGCTGCGGGCGGCGTTCGCGCAAAAACCATCGTTTGTTCGCTGTTTGAAGACGGCGCTTTACGACGAATGCTGTTAGAATGTCATCGATACCACGACGCGCATCCATGACTGACAAGAGGCACAAGATATGGCATTCGTCCACCTGCACAACCATACCGAATATTCCCTGCTCGACGGCCACACTCATATCTACGACATGGTGAAGAGAGCCGCCGACCTCGACATGCCCGCGGTGGCCATCTCCGATCACGGCGTGATGTCGGGCGTTCCGCAGCTGTGCGAGATGTGCGACAAGGTGGAAGCCGAGACGGGCAAGCGCGTGAAGCCCATCTACGGCTGCGAGGTGTACTTCACCACCGACGAAGAGCTGCGCAAGGACACGAAGCCGAAGCTGTACCACCTGCTGCTGCTGGCCAAGACGAACGAGGGCTACCACAACCTGGTGAAGCTGGTCAGCGAGTCGCACGTGGACAACTTCTACTATAAGCCGCGCACCACCTTCAGCATGCTGCAGAAGTACGGGAAGGGCATCATCGGCTCGTCGGCTTGCATCGCCGGCATCATTCCGAAGCTGCTCGACAACCGCCAGGTAGACGAGGCGGTCGAATGGGCCAAGAAGTTCGCCAGCTGCTTCGAACCGGGCGATTTCTACATCGAGCTGCAGAACCAGGGCATCCGCACCGATGCCGGGTTCACACAGACCGAGCTCAACCACATGCTGACCGACGTGGCCAAGGCCGCCGGCCTCAAGACCATCGCCACGAACGACTTCCACTATCTCACGCGCGAGGACGCGCGCGCCCAGGACTACATGCTGTGCATCGGCACGGGCGCGGCGTTCAACGACGCCAACCGCATGCGCTTCGAGAACGACCAGTTCTACATGAAGACCGAGGAGGAGATGCGCGAGGCCCTCAAGGACTTCCCCGAGGCCTGCGACACCACGGTGGAAGTGGCCGAGAAGGTGAACGTGGTGCTGGAGCGCGACTCTATCCTTCCGCGTTTCCCGTTGCCCGAGGGCGAGACCGAGGAAAGCTACTTCCGCAAGCGCGTGCAGGAGGGCTTGGTCAAGCACTACGGCAATCCTGTTCCTCAGGAGGCGCAGGAGCGCGCCGACTACGAGATGGGCATCATCATCCAGCAGGGCTTCCCGGCGTACTTCCTCATCGTGCAGGAGTACATCGAATGGGCGCGCAGCCAGGGCATCGGCGTGGGTCCGGGCCGCGGTTCGGCCGCAGGCGCCATCGTGGCGTACGCCATGGACATCACCGCGCTTGACCCGCTGTCCAACGGCCTGCTGTTCGAGCGATTCCTGTCGCCCGAGCGCGTGGAGATGCCCGATATTGACGTCGACTTCGAGCAGGGCCGTCGCGAAGAAGTGATCAACCACATCAAGGACGTGTACGGCGAGGATCACGTGTCGCAGGTCATCACGTTCGGCACCCTGCAGGCCAAGAACGCCGTGCGCGACGCCGCGCGCGTGCTGGACTACCCGTACAGCACCGGCGACAAGATCACGAAGATGATCGGCGACGAGCTGGGCATCACCATCGACAAGGCGCTGGCCACGAACCCCGACCTCAAGAAGGCCTACGAGACCGAAGAGGACGTGAAGGCCGTCATCGACGCCGCGCTGTCCATCGAAGGCCACGTGCGCGGCGAGGGCGTGCACGCGTGCGCCACCATCATCTGCCGCGACCCCATGGCCGATCACGTGCCCATGAAGCGCGACACCAAGGGCGGCGGCATCATCACCCAGTACGACGGCCATTACACGCCCGAGCTAGGTCTGCTGAAAATGGACTTCCTCGGCCTGCGCACGCTCGACGTGCTCACCATCGCGTGCCGCAATATCGAGCAGCGCTTCGGCACGAAGGTGATTCCCGAGGACATCCCCATCGACGACGAGGGCGCCTTCAAGCTCATGCAGTCCGGCAATATGGACGGCCTGTTCCAGGTGGAGGGCGCGTTGTACGTCAGCCTGTTCGCGCGCCTGCCTCCCACGCGCTTCTCCGACATCGTCGCCTCGATCGCGCTCAACCGTCCGGGCCCGCTGGAATCCGGCATGGTCGAGGACTACATCAAGGTGGCCAGCGGCAAGACCTCCATCCACTACTACGACGAGCGCCTCCGCCCCATCCTGGAGGAGACGTACGGCACCATGGTCTACCAAGAGCAGATCATGCAGATATCCATGGCTATGAGCGGCTTCTCGGCGGGCAAGGCCGACAAGCTGCGCAAGGCTATGGGCAAGAAGAAGCTCGACGTCATGCGCGCGTTGCAGGAAGACTGGAACACCGGCGCGGTGGAGAACGGCTATCCGCTGGAAATCGCGAAGCAGATCTGGGAAGACGCGGAGAAATTCGCTAAGTACGCGTTCAACAAATCGCACTCGGCCGCCTATGCCATCCTGGTCATGCGCACGGCGTACCTGAAGGCGCACTACCCGAACGACTTCATGGCGGCCGTGCTGTCGTCCTACATGGGCAACACCGACCGTTTGATCCGCTACATCGCAAGCTGCAACCACTCGGGCATTCCCGTGTTGCCGCCGGACATCAACTCGTCCAACGCCGAGTTCACGCCCACCGACGAGGGCGTGCGCTTCGGCCTGGTGGGCGTGCGCGGCGTGGGCGCGAACGTGGCCGAGGCCATCATCGAGGAGCGCGAGGCGAACGGGCCGTTCACGTCGCTGCACGACTTCGTGAACCGCCTGGACGCGAAATGCTACAACCGCAAGACGCTGGAAGCGCTCATCAAGGGCGGGGCGTTCGACTCGACGGGCTACACGCGCAAGCAGCTCATGTACTTCGTTGACGAGACGCCGCTGCTGGAAAGCGCCTCGAAGCGCCAGAAGGATCGTGAGAGCGGTCAGGTGTCGATGTTCGACCTGTTCGGCGACGATCCCGATTCGGGCTTCGAGGAGGAGGTTCCGGAACCGGACGGCGTGGAGTGGCCGAAGCGCCAGCTGTTGACGTTCGAGAAGGAGATCATGAAGATCTACGTCTCGGACCACCCGCTGCGCCCGTACGAGGGCACCATCGCGCGTATGACCAAGTTCTCGCTGGGAGACTTGGCCGAGCGCACGAAGGAGATCAAGTCCGCGGTGTTCGTGGGCATGATCTCGAACGTGGTGACGAAGCTGACGAAGCGCGGCACGAAGATGGCCACGTTCACCTTGGAGGACACGACGGGTCATGTGGAGTGCATCTGCTTCAAGTACGACGACAACGCCGAGGCCATCCAGGAAGACGCCATCGTGAAGGTGAAGGGCAAGTTCGAGGCGAACGACCGCGGCAATCAGATCATGGCGTTCGAGGTGGAGGTCATCGAGCTGAACGAGGCCGATGCGCGTCCGTCGCACCTCGAGCTGAAAGTTGCGTCCTCGGACTTCGACCAGTCGAAGTCGCTGCGGCTCAACCGCATCTTGAAGTCGTATCCGGGGCGCGACGGCGTGGTTCTGCTCGTGCAGCAGAGCGATGGCCGCAAGTTCCGCGCCGAACTGCCCGTGTCAGTGGATTCCCGCAGCCCCGTCATGCGTTCCGAGATCCAGGATCTGTTCGGCTCGCAGGTGTGGAGGGCTTCGTAGCGTCGTATCGCGCATTGCCCAGTCGCTCAAACAGTCCTGCTCGCTCGAAGGCCCCGCAGGGGCCTTCGGCTCGTGCGGAACTCGCTTGGTGGGCAACGCGCGATACGACGTAGCTTCGCGGCGCTTTTAAACAATTTGGCAAGCGGATAGCGCCCCCTCTTCGCAGAGGGGGCGTGTTCGTTTATGATGTCGGCTATGAATACGCAAACCATCACCCCAAACACCGCGCGTAAGCGCGAAGCAGCGGCCGCTGCGGCAGCTGATAAACCCGTGCGCGACCACACCCTGGCGTTGACCTTGTCGTACAACGGCGCGCCGTTCAGCGGCTTCGCTCGTCAGCCGGGTCAGACCACCGTGCAGGGCGACCTCGAGGATGCCCTGCGCATGCTGTTCCGCCGCGACGTGGAAACCACGTGCGCGGGACGGACCGATGCGGGCGTGCATGCGCTCGGCCAGGTGGTCAGCTTCGACGTGGACGACCGCGACATCGCAGGACGCTCGCTGCCCAGCTTGCGCCGTTCTCTCAACGCGCTCACGCATGACGCCATCACCGTGCGCGAGGTCGAACCGAAGAAGCTGGGCTTCTCGGCGCGCTTCGACGCGCAGGCGCGCGAGTATCACTACCACCTGTGCGTGGACAGCACGTGCCCCATCTTCATGAAGGACTTCTCGTGGTTCGTCCCCGGCGGCCTCGATATCACGGCCATGGAAGCAGGTGCGCAGTATCTGCTGGGCGAGCACGATTTCAAGAGCTTCTGCATGGCCGCCTCGGCGGAAGGCAAGCCCACGCACCGCAACGTGCGCGAGATTTCCTTCCATCCCGAGACGGTGATGGGCGAGAACCTCATGTCCATCAAGGTGGTGGGCAACGCGTTTCTGCACTCCATGGTGCGCACCATCGTGGGCACGCTAGTGATGGTGGGGAAGGGCCAGCGCGACGCCGATTGGGTGGGCGAGGTGCTGGAGGCGTGCGATCGTCGGGTTGCGGGGGAGAACGCCCCAGCTCAAGGGCTTGTATTCTGGCGAGTCATCTACTGACGTGCTACAATAGGCCTCCGATAAACCGAAGGCGGCGTATCATGTTCAGCACATCAACGGCAAAGCGCGTGGCGCGCGAGGCGGAAAAGATCGTATCGCTCAAAGAGGATATGGACGCCGTCTCGTGGACGCGCGTGCTCGAAATAGGCAATCAGCTCCAAGAAGGCGTCGAAGAGGCCGAGCGCATCGCGCTCGCGCGCGAGCTCGTGTCCATCGCCCAAACGAACCGCTCGCTGTACACGCGGTTGGGCATCGATCCCGCGCCCGCGCCTTCGCGTGTGATGGCGTCGGGCATCGAGGTGATGGAGGGCGGGCTTGCCGAGGCCGCCATTGAGGAGCGGGGGGATCGAGAAGGGCGGCGCCCTCCGATCGTCGAGGCTCCGTCGATCGAGCCGGAGGTTTTCGTGGAAGAGCCGAGCGAAGCCGATTTCCAGGTTGCCGGCGTGCAGGCGGAATGCGATCTCGTGGCGAAGAACGATCCCGACGAAAGCGACTTCATCGAGGCGGCCGAGGCCGTAGCGCGCGTCGATTCGCCGTCCGCTCCTTTGCCCGTCGATCCCGAGCCCGTCGATCCTGCGCCCGTTGCCGAGCCTGCCGCGCAGGTCGAGGCGACGAAGCCGGAAGAACCCTCCTCGACGCAGCCGCAGCAGGAGCCGCGACCAGAGCCGGAGCCGAAGCCGGAGTCCGTGGCTGCGCCCAAAGAGAAGCCGCCTCGGCAGCGCCGTTTCGCGCGTTTTCGCAACCTGTACGAAAGCCGCGACGGCGGTCTGTGCGTCTTCGAGGACGAGCACGGCCACCTCGTGGCCGTTGACTCGTCGAAGCTCGCCTAGCGAACGCGAAGGGCCCCGTAGGGCCCTTCGTTCGTTTACGCCGCCGGTTTCTTGGGGACGGTCTTGTCCACGAAGTAGATCTTGTACCACATGAGGAACATGTAGACGATCCAGATCTTGCGCGAGCGGTCGATCTTGTACCTGTGCTCGTCGAGCAGGCGCACCAGCTCGTCGGTGTTGAAGAACTGTTGCGCGATGTCGCCGGTGAACCATTCCTTGACCTGGTTGTAGTAGCGGTCCTGGCGCAGCCAGTCCACCATGGGCACGGGAAAGCCCAGCTTCTCCTTCTGCGCCCAGTCTTTCGGGATGGCGCGCTCGGCCGCCTCGCGCAGGGCGATCTTCGTCTGCTCGCCGTTCGCCTTGAACGGGGTGGGGATGGTGCGCGAGACGTTGAACACCTCCTTGTCGAGGAACGGCACGCGGCTTTCCAGCGAGTGGGCCATCGACATCTTGTCGGTTTTCAGCAGGATGTCGCCTACCAGCCAGAAGAAGAGGTCGACGTACTGCATGCGGGTCGTCTCGTCGAGGTCGGACACCTCCGCGTACGCGGGCGCGATCAGCTCTTGCGGCGAGCACGCCTGTACGGGGCGCTTCAGCAGGCGGGCGCGCTCCTCGGGGCTGAACGCCACGCCGTTGGCGTTGGTGTAGTACCAGTCCTCGGGGGTCTCGCTGGCGCGCTCCAGGTAGTTCGCGCCGCGCACGCCCAGCGCGTGAGCCGCCTTCGACGCGCCGCGCAGCAGGCCCTTCGGCACCCAGGACAGCTTCGCGTTGGCGAACGGCGTCTGGTAGATGCGGTAACCGCCGAAGAACTCGTCGGCGCCCTCGCCGGACAGCACGGCCTTCACCTTCTTCGCAGCCTCCTGGTCGACGAAGTACAGCGCCACGGCGCTCGGGTCGGCGGACGGCTCGTCCATGTGCCACTGCACGCGGGGCAGGCTTTCCCAGTACTCCTCTTCGCCGATGTGCTTGGAGTTGTTCTCGATGTGCAGCTCGTCGGCCAGCTCGCGCGCCCAGGCAATCTCGTCGCGCTCGCCTTCGTACTCGGCGAAGCCCACGGTGAACGTCTTGATGTCGGGGTTCTCCTTCGCCAGGCATGCGGCCATGTAGCTGGAATCGATGCCGGACGACAAGAACGAGCCCACCTCCACGTCGGCCACGTTGTGGTAGCGCACGCTTTCGCGCATGGCGGCGTCGATGGCCTTCACGGTGTCCTCGCGGCTGCGGTTCTGGTCGAAGTCGTACGTGGGGCGCCAGTAGCGCTCGGTTTCCGTCGTGCCGTCGGCGCGCACGGTCATGCAGTGCGCGGGCTCCAGCTTGTAGATGCCCTTGAAGAACGTCTCGGGCAGCGCCGAGAACTGGAAGCACAGGTACTGCTCCAGCGCCTCCTCGTTGAGCTCGCGCTCGTAGGCGGGGTGCTCCAGGATGCATTTGATCTCGGAGGCGAAGATGAACTGCGGGC
The DNA here is from genome assembly GCF_009875595.1 of Eggerthella sp. BIOML-A1. NCBI lineage: Bacteria > Bacillati > Actinomycetota > Coriobacteriia > Eggerthellales > Eggerthellaceae > Eggerthella > Eggerthella sp. BIOML-A1. The sequence continues at coordinate 158,039 of NZ_WWRZ01000009.1, forward strand.
CGGCCTCGCCGTTCTGCACGGTGTAGTAAAACGGTTTGATGCCGAAGAAGTCGCGCGCGCAGAACAGCTCGCCGCGCTGCTTGTCCCAGATGGCGAACGCGAACATGCCGCGCACCTTGTCCAGCAGCAGCTTGCCCCAGGCCAGGTACGACACCAGCAGCGTCTCGGTGTCGGACTCGGTCTTGAACGTCCAGCCGTCCGCGGCCAGCTCGTCTCGCAGGTCGCGGTAGTTGTAGATCTCGCCGTTGAACACGATGGCGTAGTCGCCGATGGTGAACGATCCGGGGGCGGAGCCTTCCGTAGCCGGCGACGTCACGATGGAGTCATGCGCGCCCGTGGCGCGCACCATGGGCTGGCTGCCGTTCTCGAGGTCGATGAGCGACAGGCGCCGATGCCCCAGCGCCACGCCGTCGGCAAGGTACTGGCCCTCGCCGTCGGGGCCGCGGTGCGCCATGATGTCGCACATGGCCTTCAACGTGGGCGCGTCGGCTTCGGTCGCGCCGGTGAATCCGCAGATACCGCACATGAATGATTCTCCTTCTCGTTTGGTCTGCGCACCATGATAGCCCAAGCGCCCCGCAACCCCCAAGCGCCCTGCCCGCCCCCTCGCCAAAACCGCAGATTTGGAGGGAGCTGACAGCGAGTAGTCACCGTAGGAACGCATCTTCGCCCGTAAAACACGCCTCGTGCGCTGTGGCGTGTTTTACGGGCGAAGATGCAGCGCCGCGCACGTTCGCAGACCCGGGACGTTCTTTCGGTGCGGCAGCGGCGAGACCGGCGTCCGAATGCGAAGCAGTTCCCGCGCGGCGGTGCGCGCGTCGGAGGACGCTTCCGTAGCACCTCTTCGGGCGTCGGTTGCTGGCAAAACGGATCTTTCGGCAAAACGTTGTTGGCGACCAGGGTTTTCCCGGTATAATGATGCATCTGGATCGCGGCGCAGGTGCACGACGTGGATGGGCGCCCGTATCCGATCCTTTGCGGACGCGTTCCGCGAGCGGATTTTCCGGGGAATACCAACTGAACGTTAACGGAGGTTTTCGATGGCTTCAACGCATGCGCACGCGCGCTCGGCCTGGTCGGGCAAGTGGGCGTTCATTCTGGCTGCGGCGGCATCCGCTGTGGGCTTGGGGAACATGTGGCGCTTCCCCTATCTGGCCGCCAAGTACGGCGGCGGCACGTTTTTGCTTACCTACCTGGTGCTCGTGTTCACGTTCGGCGTATCGTTGCTGCTGCTTGAGACGGCGCTCGGTCGCAAGACGGGGCAGTCGGCCATCGGCGCGTTCAAGCAGTTCGGCAAGAAGTACGCCTTCATCGGCATCCTGGCATCCACCGTGCCCTTCATCATCACGCCGTACTACTGCATCATCGGCGGATGGGTGACGAAGTACGCGGCCGCCTACCTGATCAACGGCCCGGAGGCGCTGGCCGACGGCGGCGACTTCTTCACGGGCTTCATCTCGAGCAACACCGAGAGCTTCTTATGGATGCTCCTGTTCATGGCCGTCGTGTTCATCGTGGTGTCGCTGGGCGTGAAGGGAGGCATCGAGAAGGCGAACCTCGTCATGATGCCGGCGCTCATCATCATGGCCGTAGGCATCGCGCTGTACACGCTGACCATGCCCGGCGCCGTCGACGGTGCCCTGTACTACCTCACGCCCGACTTCAGCAAGTTCTCACCGGAGCTGGTCATCGGCGCGCTCGGGCAGATGTTCTACAGCCTGTCGCTGGCCATGGGCATCATGATCACGTACGGCTCCTACCTGGACAAGAAGTCCAGCCTCACGCAGAGCGTCGCCCGCATCGGCGGCTTCGACATCGGCGTGTCGTTCCTCGCCGGCCTCATGATCGTGCCGGCCGCGTTCGTGGCCATGGGCTCGGGCGAGGCCGTGGCGGCCAACTCCGGTCCGTCGCTCATGTTCGTCATCCTGCCCACCGTGTTCGCCGACATGGGCGGCGCGGCCACCGTCGTGGGCTTCCTGTTCTTCCTGCTGGTACTGTTCGCAGCTTTGACCAGCGCCATTTCGCTGACCGAAACCTGCACCTCCATCGTGCAGGACGGTGCGGGCTGGTCGCGCAAAAAGGCGCTGTGCGCCGTCATCGGCGTGGTCGCGGTGGCCGGCATCTTCGTGAACCTGGGCTACAACGGCTTGTCGTTCATCGAGCCGATGGGCGAGGGCACCACGCTGCTGGACTTCTTCGACTTCATCTCCAACTCGGTGATCATGCCTATCGTCGCGCTGCTCACCTGCATCTTCGTCGGTTGGATCATCAAGCCGAAGGCCATTGTCGACGAGGTGAAGATCTCCAGCGAGTTCAAGGTGGAGAAAGCCTGGACCGTCATCATCAAGTACGTGGCGCCGGTGCTCGTGGTGGTCATCCTCGTTGCGTTCGTCGCGCAGACGTTCGGGCTCATCAGCTTCTAGCGTTCAGGCGCATACGAGGCATTCGCGCGGAGCGCCCTTCGGGGCGCTCCGTTTCGTTTCGGGCGCGAGCGGCGCGGATGGGGCTCGTGCTTCGTGTGCGTTCCGGTTGTGCCGCTCCGGCCGCCCCGTCTCGCCTGGCCGCGCCGCCTCGTCTAACCAGGCGTCGGTCGCGTCGTCCCGCCTGGCCGCGCCTCGACCAACCCGTTCCGCCTGGCCGAGCTCCGGCCGCCTTACCTCGCTTGTCCGCGCCTTGCACGCCTGGCCCCCGCGCCGCCCGGTTTCGCGTTTTTGCAAGGTCATGTGCTGCAAATTCAACGGTTTGGCACAGCCGGATCGTTCGGGCGTGGCATTCCGAGGGGGCGGCGAAATGCGACCTGGGGTTTCGCTTCGGCATCCTTCGGGAAGATGCGTCGAGGGATGCCGAGTAGTGCCAAACCGTTGATTTTGCCGCATACCGGATCCGGTTTTCGTTCGGGCGCGATCCCGCTGCAAGCGGCGTTACGGCGGCAGCGATCGGTTTTCGCAGGGATGTTGCGTTCGGTTCGGACTGTCCGGCTCCCAACCTCGCGCGACCTGGCGTAACGTCGCGGGTTGCGCGTCTTGGGGCGCGGAGGCATCCAAGGGCGCTCGAAGTGCAACATCGCGGGCAAAACCGTGCAACGGACGCGCTGAACGGTTTTGCGCCGATAGATGGCATGACGGCGGAAGCGAAGTCGAACGGCGGAAATCGAACGGTTTGGTAATCTCGACGAGGGCTCGGTCGCGGCATCTCGGACCCGCAGAGCGCGATCGAAGGGGTTTTCCCAGGTCGGATGTTCGAAGCGTAAATAAAAGCGAATCGATAGGATTACCAAACCGCCCGATTGCTGCCACAGAGCGGGGATTTCGCCGTCAAATCGGCATTGACGGGTGCTGACGTATGCCGCCGTGCACGTAGGGCGGCATGCTGTCGGTCAAGACGGCGCGCTTCGAGTGCTCCGCATGAAAAAGATACCGAAGCGTCGGAGAATGCGAGGGGAGGCCGCGCAGGGCGCAGGTAGTTTGCTATCATGGGACGACACATCTGCATCGTATGAGAAGGAAGTTCCATGTCGCTATCCATCGGTATCGTCGGTCTGCCGAACGTCGGCAAGTCCACGCTGTTCACGGCCCTCACGAACAAGGGCGGCCTCGCGGCCAACTACCCGTTCGCCACCATCGAGCCCAACGTGGGCGTGGTGCCCGTGCCCGACGCGCGCCTGGACGCGCTGGCGAACATCGACCATCCCACGCGCATCGTGCCCGCCACCATCGAGTTCGTGGACATCGCGGGCCTCGTGGCCGGCGCCAGCCAGGGCGAGGGCCTGGGCAATCAGTTCCTCGCGAACATCCGCGAGACGGACGCCATCTGCGAAGTCGTGCGCTTCTTCGGCGACCCCGACGTGGTGCACGTGGCGGGCCGGGTGGACCCGAGCAGCGACGTGGACACCATCAAGACCGAGCTCATGCTGGCCGACATGGCCACCATCGAGAAGGCCCTGCCGCGCTTGGAAAAAGAGGCGAAGCGCGACAGGGACGGCGCCAAGAAGGTCGAGGTGGCGAAGAAGGTGCTCGCGGGCCTGGACGAGGGGCACCGCGCCCGCACGTTGGGGCTGGACGAGGACGAGCAGGCTGCCATTTACGATCTGCACCTGCTGACGATGAAGCCCATGCTGTACATCGCCAACGTGGACGAGGACCAACTGGACGCCGATCTGCCCGAGATCGACGGCTGCCGCCCCGTGCCCATCAGCGCGAAGGTGGAGGCCGACCTGGCCGAGCTCGATCCTGCCGAGGCGAAGGAGTACCTGGAGGCCATGGGTCTCGAAGAGAGCGGCCTGGCGCGCCTGGTGCGCGAGGCGTATAAACTTCTGGGGCTGCAGTCGTACTTCACCACCGGCGAACAGGAAACGCGCGCTTGGACCATCCCCGTCGGTGCGAAGGCTCCGCAGGCGGCGGGCGTCATCCACACCGATTTCGAGCGCGGCTTCATCAAGGCGGAGACGGCCTCGTACGAAGACTACGTGGGGCTGGGCGGCGAGAAGGGCTGCCGCGATGCCGGCAAGCTTCGTCAGGAAGGCAAGGAGTACGTCGTCCAGGACGGCGACGTCATGCACTTCAAGTTCAACGTGTAAGGAATTCGTTCCGAACCCCCTTTGAACAGGGGGTTCGGTTTTTAACGGAAACGTCTAATGCATGCCGGGGTATACGGCTCCGGTGGCGGGCGCGGGCGCGTCGCCGCGATCGGACGGAATCACGCCGAACTCGACCAGCAGACCGTAGAGGTCGGTTCCCTTGATCTTCTCGATTCCCTCGTGCAGGGCGAGCTTTTCGAGGGGATTCATCTCCATGTCGGTGATGGGCTTGCCGTCCCTGATCAACGTGGTGGCGTTCAGCAAATCGCGGATGTCGAACGCGCTGCCCCATACTTCGGGCACGCCGCGGTCGACGTTGCACAGCGTGTAGACGGCTTCCATGCCGGTGCGCATGGAATACTCGGTGGTGAAAATGGTGTCGCGTGGTGTTTCCGCGAATTGGCCGATGAACGCGAAGTTCACCGCGCCTTCAGGTACGACGTCGGGTCGGTCGCCTGCGGCGCGCGGCATGAAGAATGCCGTGATGTAGGGCATCATGCACGGAACCGTGTTGGCGCTGTTCTCGGCGAGCTCCTCGATCTGCGATTCGGGAACGCCCAGGTGGTACAGCCACTCCATGCATATTTCCTTGCCGGTGCATTCGCGCAGGGTTTTCTTCACGTAGTTGCCGGGCACATCGGTGAACAGGCCGTATATCCAGCCGCACAGCTGATCGTCGGGCTGGGCTCTGAACTGGGGTTGCCTGTTGAACGTCCAGCTTAAAAGCCAGTTCGAATCTTTTACGGTAACGATGCCGCCGGTTACGACGCCGCCCGAGAACGGATCGCGACGGCAAATGCTCTCGATATAGGGAACGATCTTCTCATCGAGCGTCGTGACGGTGGCGCTCATCCAGTTGGATTTCTCCGGATCGCCGATGAATTTTTCCGGATTCCCGAATGCGGAATCCTGCCGTGCGATACGTCGCCACAGGTCGAACCCGGTTCCTTTTTCCAGCACGGCGTTGAACTGGGCCGGCTCGTCTTGCGATCCGAAGGACGAATTGGCGACGCAGCTGCCGTTGGTGATGAACAGCAGGTCGTCGTCGGTGAGGTGAAACGTCTTGTCGGCCCCTTCGCATATCGTCTGCACCTCGGTGGCTACTTTGCGCTCCGGGGTGCTGGAGAACGTGATGTCGACGACCTCGGTGTTCAGATGGATCTGCACGCCCTGGCCTTTCAGGTAGTTCACCATGGGCAGGATGAGGGATTCGAACTGGTTGTACCGGGTGAAGCGCAGTGCGCTGAAGTCGGGGAGCCCGCCGACGTGGTGGACGAAACGCTGGATGTAGCGCTTCATCTCGAGCGCGCTGTGCCAGTTCTCGAAGGCGAACATGGTGCGCCAGTACAGCCAGAAGTTGGAATCGAGCACATCGTCGGAAAAATAGTCGGTTATGGGCTTGTCGTCGAGTTGCTCTTCGGGGGTGAAGAACAGGTTCATGATCTCCATGCACGCCTTGTCGGACAGGTTGAATGTATTGTCGAGGCCGGCGTCTTCACCCCGGTTGACCGTTGCGCGGCACAGGGAATAATTGGGATCGCGCTTGTTCAACTGATAGTAGTAATCGAGGATGCTCATGTTCTCGTCCTCGATGGAGGGGATGGATCGGAACAGGTCCCACATCACTTCGAAGTGGTTGTCCATCTCGCGACCGCCGCGCATAGTGAAGCCGAGCTGGGGATACTCCCACCCGTCGCAGGCGCCGCCTGGTTCGGCGTCGCGTTCGAACAGGTGCACGCGCGAGCCGTCCATCTGAGCATCCCTGATCAGGTAGCACGCGGCTGACAAGCCCGCCAGCCCGGTGCCGACGATGTAGGCCGACTTGTCCTCGATGCCCTCCGGCTTTGCCGGGCGGGCGAATGCTTCGTAGTTTCCGCTGGAATAGTACACAGGCTCTCCAATCTCTCGACGTGGGGGTACGGCCCCCATTGTGATGCGGGGCGTCCGAGGGCGAAGAGGGCGTACCGACCTGATGCGGTTTCGTTTGGAAGGGGTAACGTGGGGGTTCGGGTTGGCGCATGCCGCGGTGTCGAAGAACCCAGAACGGCTTGCATTGCGTTCGGCGTCGGCTTCGTAGCTTTGTTGCCGCTCGAACGATTGCGGCCGGCTTGTTTTCCGTTTGTGTATACTGATCACGAACAATGCGCTGAAGCGTGTCGGATGGTTCGAGCGGCCGCGCGTGTCGAGCGCGATCGGGTGAGCATGGTCGGGGAGCGAGGATTATCTATGGACGAGATCGGGAAGCTGGGCTTCGGGTTCATGAGGCTGCCCGTCGTCGAGGGCGACGGCGGCAAGGAGATCGACATCGAGCAGGTCAAGCATATGGTAGACCTGTTCATGGACGCGGGCTTCACCTATTTCGACACGGCGCGCGGCTACCATAACGGCCGGTCGGAGGCGGCGCTGCGCGAGGCCGTCGTCGAGCGCTATCCGCGCGAATCGTTCCAGGTTGCCACGAAGCTGCCGGCGTGGCTGGCGAAAAACGCCAACCATGCGCGCGCCATGTTCGACAAGTCGCTGCGCGAGACGGGGGCGGGTTATTTCGACTTCTTCTTGCTGCATAACCTGGGCGAGGAGCGCACGCGCCTGTTCGACGACTTCGGCCTGTGGGACTTCCTGCACGAGAAGAAGGAGGCGGGTCTGATCCGCAACCTGGGCTTCTCCATCCACGACAAGGCTGCCGTGTTGGAAGAGGTGCTGGAGGCGCATCCCGAGGTGGACTTCGTGCAGCTGCAGATCAATTACGCCGACTGGGAGAGCGAAACCGTCGAATCGCGCAAGTGCTACGAGGCTGCGCGCGCCCACGGGCTGCCTGTCGTGGTGATGGAGCCCGTTAAGGGCGGCTCGCTCGTGCATCTGCCCGAGGAGGCGGCGGACGTGCTGCGCGCCGTGAACCAGGACGAGTCGCTGCCCTCGTGGGCACTGCGGTTCGCCGCATCGCTGCCGGGCGTGCTCACCGTGCTGTCCGGCATGTCCACGCCCGATCAGGTGAGCGAGAACACGCAAATCATGCGCTCGTTCCATCCGCTGACGCACGAGGAGGACGAGGCGCTGGCGCGCGTGCGGGCCATCCTCGACGGCGTGCCCACCGTGCCGTGCACCGACTGCCGCTACTGTTTGAAGAACTGCCCGAAGGGCGTGCGCATCCCGGCGGCCCTCGCGTCGCTCAACATCCTAGAGCTGTTCCACGACATGCATCGGGCGCAGGAGAACTACGATTGGAACGCGTCGAGCGGCCCCGCGTCCGCGTGCGTCGGGTGCGGCGCGTGCGAAAGCGTGTGCCCGCAGCATATCGAGATCGTGAAGGAGCTGGGTCGCGCCGCCGAGCTGTTCGAGAAGAAGCCGGCATGACGCTGACGGGTTCCGGCCAGGACGTGGGCGTCGAGGCGCTCGACGCGTTTTTCGCGCGCACGCCGCGCTTGGCCGTGGCGTTCTCGGGCGGGTGCGACTCTTCGTTCCTGCTGGCCGCCGCGTTGCGCGCCGGATGCGACGTGAAAGCGTACGGCGTGCGTACGGCGTTCCAGCCCGCTTTCGAGATCGACGACGCGAAGCGCCTCGCCGCCGAGCTGGGGGCGGACTTCGAGCTGGTCGACGCCGACGTGCTGGCGCAGGGCGAGATCTGCGCGAACGGGCCCGATAGGTGCTACCGCTGCAAGACGTTCATCTTCTCCACCATCCTCGCGCGCATGGCCGAGGACGGCTTCGAGGTGCTGGCCGACGGCACGAACGTCACGGACGATCCGGCGAACCGCCCCGGCTTCCAGGCGCTCGCCGAGCTGGGCGTGGTGTCGCCGCTGCGCCGCGCGGGCATGACGAAAGACGACGTGCGCGCCGCGTCGCGCGAGCTGGGCCTGTTCACGGCCGACAAGCCCAGCTTCTCGTGCATCGCCGTGCACGTGGGCGCGGGACGCCCCGTCACCGCCCAGGCGCTTGCCGAGACGGCCGAACGCCTGGGCGTGACGGGTGGGAAGCGCCCGTAAGCGCGACGCGCCGGTTGACGATTCGTCGTAGGCTGCAGCCGCGCTGGTCGAGCGTGCTACGATGATTCGACATCAATCGTCGGCGAAGGAGAGCCTGCAGAATGAAGATCGTGGATTTGCGAGATTGTCCCGCCAGCGGCCTTTTCTACGGTGGGCGCGCCGGACAGAAAGAGGGCATTCTCGTGGACGGCGTCCCGTGGATAGCGAAGTATCCGCGTACGACGCGCGACCTCCAGGGCAAAAATCTTCCGCCGTACACGTCGAGCCCTGTATCCGAGCATCTCGGCGCGCGAATCTACGCGTCGCTCGGCATTCCCGTTCATGAGACGATGCTAGGCTACCGAAACGGCAAGATCGTCTGCGCGTGCAAGGACTTCACGTTTCCCGGAAAGCGCCTATTCGAGTTCAAGGATATCAAGAACGCCCTTTCCGACGATGACGGGGGATTCGATTCGGCTCCCTCGGACGGCGAGAGCGTCTTCCTTGGCGACGTGCTCGCCACGATAGAGACATCCGACCTCCTGCGCAGCGTGCCCGGGGTGCTCGAGCGTTTCTGGGATATGTTCGTGGTGGACGCGTTCATCAAGAACCCCGGCCGGAGCAACGGTAACTGGGGCGTGTTGATGGACGCGTCGTTCTCCTACGAGCTCGCGCCGGTGTACGATCTGGGCAGTTCGCTGTTCGGCAAGCGCGGCGATTCGCTTGCACGGCGGAGGATGCTCGACGAGTCGGATATAGATCAGGATGCGTTCGGGACGAACGTGTCATGCTATCGCCTGCCTTCGGGCGATGGGAGGGGAGCGTCCATTCACCCCTTCTCCTACATGGCGCAAACAGTCAATCCCGATCTCGATGCGGCGATCAAGCGGTTCATGGGCTCCGTCGACATGGACCGGATAGACGCGCTCATCGACTCCGTTCCGGCGGAGGCATACGGACGGCCTATCATGTCCGAGGCCGTTCGAGCCTCCCACAAGCTTCTGCTTCGTCGAAGGATCGACGAAGGCTTCGCCCCTTTGCTCGCGCGCATCGTGGAGCGCGAGGGCTAGCCGTCGCTCGTTCCGGGGCACGCGGCGGGTGCGTGCCGGGCTTCGCGCGCGGCTTGCGACGGCGTATACTGACGCTAAGCGCGACGCGCCGCTTCGGCGAGCGCGGCGGCGCCTTTGCCTCAACCGAAAGGATCGCCATGACCTCCTACGTGTTCACCCATGCAACCGTGCTCGACGGCACCGAGGGCATGGAGCCGCAGCCCAACATGACCGTCGTGGTGAACGAGGGCATCATCGAGAAGGTGGGTCCGGCGGCCACCACCGTGGGGCCGTTCGACGCTCGCGAGATCGACCTTGCCGGAGCGTATCTGGCTCCCGGCCTGGTGAACCTGCACGTGCACCTGTGCGGCTCGGGCAAGCCCACGAGCGCCGGCGCCGCAGGCGACCTCATCGACAAGGTGGTGGGCAACCCGCTGGGCAGGTGGTACCTGCGCCGCACGCTCAAGGCGCATGTGCGGCAGCAGCTGGCCAGCGGCGTGACCACCGTGCGCTCGGTGGGCGATCCTGGGTTCGCCGACGTGGACGTGCGCGATGCCATCAACGCGGGGAAGCATCCGGGTCCGCGGCTGGTCACGTCCGGCGTGGGGGTCACGGTGCCCGGCGGCCACGGCGCGGGCCTGTTCGCGCACGTCGCGTCCACGCCGGAAGAGGCGCGCGCCATCGTGCGCGACTGCTTCTCGCACAAGTGCGACTTGGTGAAGCTGTTCGTCACGGGAGGCGTGTTCGACGCCGAGGTGGAGGGCGAGCCGGGTGTGCTGCGCATGTCGCCCGAGGTTGCGCAGGCGGCTTGCGACGAGGCACGCAAGCTGGGCCTGCGCACCGCCGCGCACATCGAGAGCGCCGAGGGCGTGCGCGTGGGCCTCGAGGCCGGCGTGGACACCATCGAGCACGGCGCCCCGCTGGACGACGAGCTGATCGCGCTGTTCAAGCGCAACGGAGCCGGGCGCGCCTCGTCGCTGACCTGCACCGTCTCGCCTGCGCTTCCGTTCGTGGAGCTCGATCCCGCCAAAACGCATTCCACCGAGGTGCAGAAGGTGAACGGCCGCATCGTGTTCGAGGGCATCGTGCAGGCGGCGAAGCAGGCGCTGGCGGCGGGGATCCCCGTAGGTTTGGGAACCGATTCGTCGTGCCCCTACATCACCCAGTACGACATGTGGCGTGAGGTGGTGTACTTCGAGCGCATCGTGGGCGCGTCGCGTCAGATGGCGCTGCATACGGCCACGCTGGGCAACGCGCGCATCCTGGGGCTGGGCGACGAGACGGGCTCCGTCGAGGCGGGCAAGGCGGCCGACCTCATCGTGCTCGACCGCAACCCCCTGGAGAACCTGGAGGCGCTTCGCGACGTGCGCATGGTTATGGCTCGCGGCGTGCTGGACGAGCATCCTCGCGTGAAGCGCCTTGCCGAACTGGACGTCGAGCTCGACGGCTTCCTGCCGAAGCCCGTCTAGCGGCGCTGCCGGCGGGCGAGGTCGGCGAGGAGGGTTTCGAAGCCTTGCTGCTGGTCGGTGAGCTCGCAGCTTGCCAGCAGGTCGCGGGCGCTTTCGAGGGTGGCGGTACCGGCATGGGGCGAGCGGTGCAGCGCCATGCCGCACTCGATGACAGCGGCGGCGAACGTCCAATCTCCGTTCGGGCAGTCGGTGCAGCTTTCGTCGTCGACGACCAGCGCCTGCTCGACCGCTTCGACGGTTCCCGCAGGGCGGTAGCGCATCGTGCACGTCAGCCATTCCCCGTCGTTCGCTTCGGAGCGGCGACCGTCCTGCCGGTCGTCGGCATCGCTTCCGTATTTCAATGCGGACGCGCCCGCCTCGAACGCCGATCTTGCGGGGACGATCTCGTACGCTACGGTGAACGCATGGCCCGCGCCCACCTCGCCCGCGTCGGCCGCATCGTCGCGGAACTCCTCGTCGGCGAGCGCGCGGTTCTCGTAACCGATCAGCCGATAGCCCTTCACCCGGTCGGGATTGAATTCCACCTGGATCTTCACATCGTCGGCAAGCGGCACGAGGTTCGCACGGAGGTTCCGGCCGAGCACCCGCCGGGCTTCTTCGGCGCAGTCGACGTAGTGGTAGGCGCCGTTGCCGTGGTCGGCCAGCGTCTCCATCTTGTTGTCCTTGTAGTTGCCCGAGCCGAATCCCAGCACCGAGAGGTACACGCCGGTCTCGCGCTTCCGCTCGACGAAGTCGTGCAGCTCGCTCTCGGACGAGATGCCCACGTTGAGGTCGCCGTCCGACGCCATGACGACGCGGTTCACACCGCCTTCGATGAACGACGATTCCGCCAGACGGTACGCCTGCTCCAAACCGGCTTCCCCGTTCGTCGACCCTTCGGCGACGAGGCCGTCGACGGCGCGCATGATACGCCGCTTGTCGTCGCCCGGCACGCCTTCGAGCAGCACGCGCTCGCCGCTGGCGTAGGTTACGACGGACACGCGGTCGCGCTCCGTCAGCCCTTCGACGAGCGTGGCGAACGAGTCTTTGACCAGGGGGAGCTTGTCAGGGTCGTCCATCGACCCCGAGACGTCGATGAGGAACACGAGGTTGGCGCCCGCGGACGAAGCGTCGCCGTCCTTCTCGGTGGCGAATCCCATGACCAGCAGCTTCGTCTGGTCGTTCCAAGGACAGTCGCTCATCTGGGTCGATACGCCGAACAAGTCGGAGCCAACGGGCGCCGGGTAGGCGTAGTCGAAGTAGTTGAGCAGCTCTTCGGTGCGCACGGCGCCGGCAGGTACGACGGCCGGCGCGTATTCCTGCGCCACCATGCGGCGCAGGTTGCAGTACGAGGCCGTGTCGACGTCGGCCGACAGCGTGGACAGCGGGCTGGTCGCAGGGGAGAGGAACCCCGGCTCGTCGAGCGCACGGTATTCCTCGGTGCCGCCGGGAGAGGGCGAGGGGTTGTACGGATAGGGAGGAGGGCATGAGGAGGCTGTCTCGGGCAGCGCGGAACCGATGGCCATGATCTCCAATTCGCTTGCAGCCGATCCCAGCTGGCCGCCCGCCTGACCGTCGGGGCTGCATCCGGCAAGCGATGCGCCGGCGATCAGGGCGGCGAAGGCGATGGAGCCCGCGGCGAGCCTGCCGCGGCTGCGGTTGGAAGCGTGCATGATGTTCTCCGTTCGTCGGGCTTACGCGGGGTCGGCCAGGTACGTGACGCCGTTTTCGTCGTATCGGATGGCATAAGGGTGGGCCGGGTCGCTCGTCGCGAACACCGTGCACGGCGAGGATGCCGTTACGCCGGGGCCGGTGGCGACGGTGCGCTCCAATTCTTCTCCGACGATTTCGGGGCTGGCAGGTAGGGGGCCGTCGTCGCCGAGGGCGACGCGCAGACGCTCGCCCGAGGAGAGCGTGACGAACGGGTGACGTGCGTCTCCGTCGGACGGAGCCGCGCCCGATTCGCTTTGCGCTTCGTCGGCCGAGGAGGGGGCGGCTGATTTCAATTCGTCGTTGATGCTGGCGATCGTCGCCGCACCGCCGGAACTCGGGGGCTGCGTGAGGGAGGAGGCGTAGGTGAGCGCGCCGATGCCCGCAGCAAGCACGAGGCAGGCGGCGAGGGGGATCAGCGCGCGCCGCGCCGACCGGCGCTTCGGCGCGCGCCGCTCGCTTGCGGCCAGCAGCTCCGCCAGCATGCGCCGCCGGGCCTCTTCGTCGGGACTCATGCTCTCGTAGGCATCCGCCAGACACTTCTCGAGCGATTCTTCCGCGTGGAAACGGCTATCGTCCATGTCTCTCACCTCCCAACATCGTCTTCAGAAGCGCCCGCGCCTCGCTCAGATGGCTGCGCACGGTCGAGGATGGCACTCCGGTCAGGGCCGCTATCTCTGCCGTGCGATACCCCTCGTAATAGAACAGGTACACGCAGGTCTTGTACTTCTCCGGCAGGGCCAGCACCGCATCCAGCGTCTCGTCCTGCCGCGCGCGCCTCTCGTCCGCGATGTCTTCGGGAAGGGCGGTCTGCCGCGTTCGGTGCGCGCTTTTCAGCACGTCGCGGCAGTGGTTCTGGGCGCATACTATGAGCCATGCCTTCTCGTGCTCGGGGTCGTTGAATCGGCGCGGGCGGTCGATCAGCTTCATGAACACGCTCTGCGTCGCGTCCTCCGCGTCGGCCGCGCTGCCCAGAAACGAGTAGCACAGCCTATACACCGTCGCGGCGTGGCGGTTGAACAGTGCGGCTATGTCGACGTTGTTCTGCAGCGGTTTTCCCTTTCTGACTGCAACACGATCGAGCGGCGGGTTTTGTCGGAGGAATTTGGAGGATATTGTAGCGGAAGGCGATGCTTCGCTCCGCAAGCCTGCGAAACCTTGCGCGCAGCCCACGCGGTTCTTGCGTGCAGTCCATGCGGATCTTGCGCGATTCTAGCGCGGATCGTACGCGGATACCACGCGCAGCACGCGTCGATCCAGTGCGGATCCAACGCGGATCACGCGTGGATCCAACGCGGATCTAACGTCAAAAATATTGTTTGATCTGGGAAAACTTTTACTTCACAGACAGCGTGCGAGGCACTAGAATCATGGCTGTCAGCAGTGTCCGTTTCCGGCGGGTGGCGCCTTCGAGAGGAGGTGATTACCCGATGGATAGTTTCAATCTGATCGCAGGACTATGTTCCATCTTGTCATTCTTCATGGCAGCCTACGACTGGGCGCGACGAAAGCGGAAGGCATCGAGGAAACAGAAAGGACGGCGGGAGTCCTAGTCCCTAACCGTCCCCGAAACGTACCGGCGTCACCCGTCCGGAGCTTCAATCCCACGGGCACCGCTGACACCCTGCATTATACATGCTTCCTGCCGTCGCGCAAGACGTGTTCGAGGAACAATGCAGTATCATGGGAATACGAGAGCAAGCCGGAAACGGGCGGGGAGGAAGCAGCAGTGACGGATCTATCGCAGGCGCACCAGGCGCTCAAGCAGCACTTCGGCTACGAGGCCTTTCGACCGGGGCAGGAGGGTGTCGTCGAGGCGATCCTCGGCCGCCGCGACGCGCTCGCGGTCATGCCCACGGGCGCGGGCAAGTCGGTGTGCTACCAGGTGCCCGGCGTGGTGATGGACGGCTTGGCGCTGGTGGTGAGCCCGCTCGTGTCGCTGATGGGCGACCAGGTTCGCGCGCTTCTGGACGCCGGCATCCGCGGTGCCTACCTCAACTCCACGCTCACGCCCGGGCAGCAGTCCACCGTCCTGCGCCGCGCGCTGGACGGCGCCTACCAGATCATGTACGTGGCGCCGGAGCGACTTGCCGATCCGAGGTTCCTCGAATTCGCGCAGAGGGCGGCCATCCCGCTCGTTGCCGTGGACGAGGCGCACTGCGTGTCCCAGTGGGGCCAGGATTTCCGCCCGTCGTACCTGACCATCGGCGATTTCATCGCACAGCTGCCGAACCGTCCCGTCGTGGCGGCGTTCACGGCCACGGCCACCGCGCGCGTGCGCGCCGACATCGTGCGCCTGCTCGACCTGCGCGACCCCTACGAGGTGGTTACGGGCTTCGACCGCCCGAACCTGTACTTCGGCGTTGAGCGGCTCGATCCGAAGCGCAAGATCGCGCGCATCGCCGGCTACGCGCTGGAGCATGCGGGCGACAGCGGCATCGTGTACTGCTCCACCCGCAAGGACACCGACAAGGTGCACGCCGCGCTGCTGGAGGAGGGCGTCCGCGCCGCGCGTTACCATGCGGGCATGTCGGCGGCCGACCGCGCTGAGAGCCAGAGCGCGTTCATCGCCGACGACGCGCCGGTGATGGTGGCCACCAACGCGTTCGGCATGGGCATCGACAAGTCGAACGTGCGTTACGTGATCCACCACAACATGCCCGGCAGCATCGAGGCGTACTACCAGGAGGCCGGTCGTGCCGGCCGCGACGGCGAGCCTTCCACGTGCCTTCTGTACTGGAGCGACGGCGACGTGTCCACCTGCCGCTTCTTCATAGAGCAGGAATCGGGCAACGAGGAGCTTTCGCCCGAAGAGGCCGAAGCCGTGCGCGCCTCGCGCCGCCGCCTGCTGGCGGCGATGACCGGCTACTGCCACACCACCGGCTGCCTGCGCCGCTACATCCTCGATTACTTCGGGGAGCAGAAGGTTCCGTCGGCTTGCCGGCCGACGGAACGAGCCGACGCTGCGGGGGCTTCTGGCGCCGAACCTTGCGGCTCCAAGTCCTCCTCACGGCCCGAAGGCCGCCACGTCGGACTTTCACCGCAATCTTCGGCGCCAGAAGCCTCCTCGCTGACGTTACGAACGACCGGCGACAGAGGTTTTTCCTGCGGCAACTGCTCGAACTGCGCGGGGGAGTTCGAGTCGATGGACGTCACCGACACCGCGCTCGCCGCCATGCGCTGCGTGCAGGAGCTGCGGGGTCGCTTCGGCAAGGGCATGGTGGTGGATGTGCTGCGCGGCTCGCAGAACGCGAAGCTGCTGGACATGCATCTGGACGAGGCCGCGTGCTACGATACGGTGAACGCTCCGGCTGCGCAGGTGAAAGAAGTGATCGAGCTGCTGGCTGCAGGCGGCTACCTGCTGATTACCGAGGGGACGTACCCGGTGGTGGGTCTGGGGCCGCGTGCCCGCGAGGCTGCCGAAGAGGGTTTCAGCTTGTCGATGAAGCGCGTTCTGCGAAAGCCCGAGCGCACGCGTTCGGCTGCAGGCGGTTCGCACGTGTTCGGCTCGTCGGGAGCGCCCGCGAACGATGCCGACCCCGAGCTGTTCGAGCGTCTGCGCACGCTGCGCAAGCGCCTGGCCGACGAAGCGGGCAAGCCTCCCTACATCGTGTTCTCCGATGCGGCTCTGCGCGATATGTGCGCGAAAAGGCCTGCAACCGACGAGGAGTTCCTTGAGGTCAGCGGCGTGGGCGCTACGAAGCTCGCCCGTTACGGCGAAGCCTTCCTGTCCGAGATAGCCGCGTTCGAGCAGGGGCTTGCAAACGGGCGATGATCCGCCTCGCCGCTTCCGACCCGTGCGAAAAATCCGCCCCGCTCTCGCTTGCCCTCTAAGCTTGCTCCTCATCATCTCGTTACGCGAGCGACATGCAACCGCCACGCGTGGCGCGCAGGGGCACGCTATCATCGCTTCATCAAACAACAAGAAGGAGCGATGGGCCATGATCAAGGTCATCAAGCACGAGAACATGGGCAGAAGCGACCGGGGATGGCTGCACAGCCTGTTCCATTTCTCGTTCGCCGAGTACTACAAACCCGATAACATCAAGTTCGGCGCGCTGCGCGTGGTCAACGACGACCGGTTCGACCCGCACGGCGGGTTCGGCATGCATCCCCACGACAACATGGAGATCATCAGCTACGTCGTGGACGGCCAGCTCACGCACCGTGACAGCCTGGGCAACGGGAGCCGCCTCGAGCGGGGCGACGTGCAGTACATGAGCGCAGGAAGCGGCATCATGCACAGCGAGTACAACGATACGAACGAGCCGCTGCGTTTCCTGCAGATATGGATCTTGCCTGACGAGAAGAACGCGGAGCCGAACTATGGCGACCACCGCTTCGACTGGGAGGACCGCGTGGGGAAGTGGATGCCCGTCGCCTCGGGCGAGGAGGGCTTCGCGCCTATCCGGATCCACCAGGATATGAAGGTGCTCGTAGGCGTCATCGGCTCGGACGAGACGCTGTACTACGACCTCGACCCGGCGCGGCAAGCCTACCTCATCCAGATCGAGGGCGAAGGCATGGTGAACGGCAACGAGCTGGACGCGGGCGACGCGGCCGAGATCACCGCCACGCGCGAGGTGTCCGTTCGCGCGAAGACGCCGTCGCACTACATTATGTTCGACATGGCTGCTGACGAGGCGTAACGGCTTTGGCATGCAGAAGG
>NZ_WWRZ01000009.1:175509-278987 GCF_009875595.1 Eggerthella sp. BIOML-A1
ACGCCGCGGGCCTTCGTTGCGCGTTTGCGCAGGAAGAAGGGTGATTTAGAGCTTCGGGGCCTCGGGCGCTTCGGGGGCTTCCGGTGCGGTCGGCGCGCCGGAGTCGCTGCGGACGCCATTGCCGTTGCTGACGCTCGCGCTGCCGCCGGAAAACGTGAGCGTCACGTCTCCGCTCATGGTGCGAGCGCTCACATGCCTCGACGCTGTGGCGCTGCCGGCCGGCGAGTGCACGTCTCCGCTGACCGAGGAGGCCTCGATGGCGTATTCGCCGTCCGAACCGGAGAACGAGGCGTTCACGCTGCCGCTCACGGCATCGAACTTCGCGTCGGTGGCTGCCACGCCCGCCGCCAGGATGTCGCCGCTACCCATGCGGGCGTCGAGGGTCGCCGTGTTCACGCCTCGAAGCAGCTGTCCGCCGCTCGCCGTGTCCAGCTTCACGATCTCGGTCGCCTCGACGTCGGAGAATTCGATGTTGCCGCTCATCGTGGTTGCGCTCAGGTATGCGCACTGGACGCGCTGCACCTGCACGTTGCCGCTGGCGGCGTTCGTCACGATATCGTCCGCGGCGAGGCGGGAGAGCGAGATGTTGCCGCTCGCGGTTTTCGCCGTCACTGAGCCCAACCTGTCCAGATCTGCGGCATCCACATTGCCGCCCATGAGGTCGATGTCGAGCGTGCCCGTGTAGCTGCGCGGCACCTTCAGAACGGTAGAGTGGTCCTCGAACGATCCGATCATCATGATGCCGATGGCCGGCTCGCGCGAGCCTTCGACGGTGACGGTGCCGCCGTTGTCGTCCACGTCGAAGCTCTTGCGCTCGTTCGTCCAGTACGTCACCTCGATGGCGTCGCCGTCGGTCGGCTCGATGCGCACGTCCTCGCCCATGTCGCGCAGGACGATGGCGGTGTGGGGGTTTTCCGTCTCGGGTGCGAACGTCTTCGTGGAGGACGTCCAATTGCGGGATTCGGTCGAGAGGTTCTCGAAGTTGAACCCGGCCGCCGCGAACGCGCCGAACGATATGGCGCCTCCGCCGATGACGAGGATGGTTGCTATGACGAGCAACGTCTTTTTGCCGCTAGACATGAGCTGCTCCTTCCGGCGCGATCGGGCTGGCATCGTTGCGCTTCAGCTTGATGAACAGCCCCTTCACCCAGCGGGCGAACGAATGCGTGAGGTTGACGAGCCCCTTGCTGGCGGCCAGCACGCCGAACCAAGAGAACAATCCCAGGCCTGCACCGGCCAGGCCGCAGCCGAAGACCCAGATGCCCGAGAGCGGAAACCCCGTGGCCGCGCACCAGGCCAGGCCGAACACGCCGATGGGCGCGCATAGGAGCAGCGTGAGCACGACGGCCCACAGCGCCACGACGACCGACCAAATGGCCAGGTAGATGGCCAACACCATGCAGGCGAACGCCAGCGCCAGCGTCACCCAGATGGGGGAGAGGATGGCAAGCAGCACGATGTTGAGCGTGCGGCTGCCGGTGTTCGCCTTCGCGATGGCCTTGGGAATGGGCGGCGTTTCGGCGACGATCTGAGCTGCGATGGCGTGCACCGATCCCAGCGCGGCCACGGCTTCCTGCTCGCTCATCCCGTCTTCGATGCGGTCGTCGATCATCTCGGCGTAGAACGCGATCGATTGTTCCACCTCGTAGGAGGGCAGCTTGCCGAGCGCATGCCTGAGCGCATCCAGAAACTCGGTCTTGTTCATCGGTTGGCACCTCGTTTCACATATTCGTAGACGTCCAATACGTCGTCCCAATCCTTCAAGAACTCGTCGAGGTACGTGACCCCGGCCGGCGTGATGCGATAGTACTTGCGCAGGCGCCCGTTGTGCTCGATGGCGTAAACCGTCAGCAGCCCCGCCGATTCCAAGCGTTTGAGCAGGGGGTACAGCGTCGATTCGGTCAAATGCAAACTCGACGGCACGTCTTTGACGATCTGGTACCCGTACGAGTCCTGGCGGTTGATCGATGCGAGCACGCAAACATCGAGGAAACCTCGTTTCAATTGTGCATCCATCGCATACCTCCTTTCGCCTTATACTATATGACACATAGTATAAGGCGTCAACGGGTATTTGGAGATTCCGCGGGAAGGATGGCGGGGAAGGGGCTGCGCGGCTGCGACGGCTGCCGATGAGCTGCCGGGGCTGTGCGGTTGCGACGGCTGCCGATGAGCTGCCGGGGCTGTGCGGTTGCGACGGCTGCGACGGCTGCCGATGAGCTGCTGGGGCTGCGGGGACGCTCCGAGATGGGGAAGGGCCTGGTCGCGGAGCCTTCCCGCTCAGCCGAAGTGCGCGAGTGTCTCACGTGAAACATTTGTGCGGTTCTCCATCGAAGCGAGGCGCGACGGTATCGGTCGCGAGAACCCGGGCGGGAGACGCCGATCGCGCGCTCGGCGCCGTTACGGTAGTGCGCGGCACGTCGACCGGCGCGGCATGTTTCCGTGGTTCCATGTGCAGCAAAAACGAGCTTTTGGCACCCCTCGGTGCTCTTCGGCATTTTGCTCGTTGAAACTTTGCAGCAAAACCCCAGGTCGCGTTTCATCGAGCCTTGGGAATGCGGCATTCGGCCTCGGTTCGGCGGTTTCCGGACGGGTCCGGCGTGCCAAAACCTCGTTTTTGCTGCACATCGCCTTGAGGAGACGCGCGAACCCGCCCGACGGCACGAAGCGACGACCCGGCGCGGCGCGATCCGAGCCGCGTTCCTCAAGGCGCGCGGGCGTTGAGAAAAATCATGCGGGGCGGGAGCGCGGTGGGTTGGCAACGCCGAGGTTTGCTATTATAGACGGGTTATGTTTTCACCGGTGCCACCTTCGGTTTTCGAGCGATACGCGCGGAGCCGATGCGTGAAAACGAGAGAAGGAAAGCAGGCTCTATGACCCAACACCTCACCGAGCGCGACGTCCGCAGCATCGCGGAGTACGCGCGCATCGGGCTGGACGCCGACGAAGTCGTGCAGATGACGGTCGATCTCAACGCCATCATCGACAGCCTGAAGCCCATCACCGAATACGACCTCGACGGCGTGGAGCCTACGTTCCACCCCATCGGCGGCCTTTCAAACGTCATGCGCGAGGACGAAGAATCCCCCTCCTTCACGCAGGGGGAGGCGCTGGAGAACGCGCCGAAGCAGCAGGACGGCTGCTTTTTGATCCCCTCGATTCTGGGCGAAGGGGGCGATCGCTGATGGCTGCAACCGCACCCGTGTTCGCCGCAATGGGCGTGCGCGAGATCCGCGCGGGCCTCGCCTCCAAGGACTTCTCGGCGCGCGAGATCGCCGAGAGCTCGCTTGCCCGCGTGCGCGCGCTCGACGGCGCGACGCATGCGTTCCTCGAAACCACCGAGCAGCTGGCGCTTCGGCAGGCGGCTGCGCTCGACGCCGCCGTCGCGGCCGGTACGCTGGACGCGTGCGGCCCGCTGGCCGGCGTGCCCGTGGCGTTCAAAGACAACATGAACCTGGAGGGTACGCACACCACGTGCTCGTCCGCGATGCTGGCGAACTACGTGTCGCCCTTCACGGCTACGTGCGTTCAGCGCACCATCGAAGCCGGCGGTATTCCGCTGGGCAAACTCAACATGGACGAGTTCGCGTTCGGCTCTTCCACGGAGACGAGCGCGTTCGGCTCCACTAGGAATCCGTGGGATCTCTCGCGCGTGCCCGGCGGCTCGTCGGGCGGCAGCGCCGCTGCCGTGGGCGCGGGGTTGGCCGCCATCACGCTGGGCAGCGACACGGGCGGCTCCATCCGCCAGCCGGGCAGCTTCTGCGGCGCTGTGGCCGTCAAGCCCACGTACGGCGTGGTCAGCCGCTACGGCGTGGTGGCCTTCGGCAGCTCGCTGGACCAGGTGGGCCCGTTCACGCGCTCGGTGGAGGATGCGGCTTTCGCGCTCAACGCCATCGCCGGCCGCGACGTGCTGGACTGCACGAGCCAGGACTTGGACGTCGACTTCACGGCGAACCTCGCCGAGGGGGTCAAGGGCATGCGCATCGGCGTGGTGCCCGCGTTCATGGAAGCCCAGGGTCTCACCGACGAGGTGAAGGCCAAGGTGGAGGAGGCCGTGGAGCATCTGCGCGCGCTCGGCGCCGACATCGTGGAGGTGGAGCTGCCCAACGCCCAGGCCGCTATGAGCGCCTACTACGTGCTGGGCCCCTGCGAGGCGTTCAGCAACCTCGCACGCTTCGACTCGGTGCGCTACGGCTACTGCGACCCGGGCCACAAGGACCTCGGCGGCCAGTACGAGGCCAGCCGCGCGAAGGGCTTCGGCCCCGAGGCGCGCCGCCGCATCATGCTGGGCAGCTACCTTCTGTCCGCAGGTGTGTACGACACCTACTACTACCCGGCGCAGCAGGTGCGCACGCTCATCACGCAGGACTATGCGCGCGCCTACGAGCAGGTGGATTGCATCGTCGCGCCCGTGTCGCCGCGCACGGCGTTCACGTTCGGCGAAGTGAGCGACCCCACCGACATGTACCTGTCGGACATGTTCACCATCTCCATCAATATCGCTGGCAACGGCGGCATGAGCCTGCCGGTGGGCCTCGGCGCCCAGACGCAGCTGCCCGTGGGCGTACAGCTCATCTCGCCCCAGTTCAAGGACCAGAACATGCTGCGCGTGGCCGCCGCGCTGGAAACGGTGTACGGCCCCGCCCCCGTGGCCCCGGCCTTCGCCCCGGGTCAACCCTACCCCGAAGGATCGATGGCGGACATCCCCGACGCCGCCGACGCGACCCCAGGCGTCGACCTGCCGGGACTATGCATGGACAGGGAGCCCTCCGGGGGCGTCCACCAAGCGAGTTCCGCAGCGAAGCGAGGACTGTCTGAGCGACTGGATGCCCCCGGAGGGCTCCCGTTCCAGGTAGAAAAGGCAGGTGAGTAGCCATGCGGAAGCTCGAAGAGGTGCTCGAGGATTGGGAGGCCGTCATCGGCCTGGAGATCCATGCCGAGCTCACCACGCTCGACACCAAGATGTTCTGCGGCTGCAAGCTGGAGTTCGGCGCCGAGCCGAACACGCACACGTGCCCCGTGTGCCTGGGGATGCCGGGCGCGCTGCCCGTGCCGAACCGCGCGGCCATCGAGTCCATCGTGCTGGCGGGCCTGGCCACGAACTGCGACATCGAGAAGCACTCGATGTTCTACCGTAAAACGTACATGTACCCCGACATGTCGAAGAACTACCAGACCACGCAGGGCCCCGTGGCGTTCTGCATGCGCGGCCACCTCGACCTCGACGTGGACGGCGCGGCCGCCAAGGAGCGCATCGACCTGGACGGCCTCGACGTGGGCGAGAGCCGCGGCAACGTGACGCGCACCGAGACCGGCTACACCGCGCACGTGGGCATCACGCGCATACATATGGAGGAGGACGCGGGCAAGATGGTGCACATCGGCGGCGGCGAAGGCCGCATCGCCGGCGCCACGCACTCGCTGGTGGACTACAACCGCGCAGGCACCCCGCTCACCGAGCTGGTCACCGAGCCCGACCTGCGCACGCCCGAGGAGGCGCGCCTGTTCATGCAGAAGCTGCGCCAGATCTACCTGGCGCTGGGCATCTCCGACTGCTCGATGGAAGAGGGCTCCATGCGCTGCGACGGCAACGTGAGCCTGCGCCGCCGCGGGGCAAAGGAGTTCGGCGTGAAGACCGAGCTCAAGAACATGAACAGCTTCAAGAACCTCCACGACGGCCTGGCCTACGAGATCTGCCGCCAGGCGGAAGTGCTCGAGGAGGGCGGCCAGATCTTCCAGGAAACGCGGCATTGGGACCCGTCGGCCAAGCGCACCATCGTGATGCGCGTGAAAGAGACGGCCGACGACTACCGCCTGTTCCCCGATCCGGATCTCGCGCCCTACGACCTTACGGACGAGTGGATCGATTCCGTGCGCGCGAAGCTGCCCGAGCTGCCCGACCAGAAGGCGGCCCGCTTCGAGGACGCGTTCGGCCTGAGCGCCTACGATGCGCGCCACTTGGTGGAGCATCGCGCCACGGCCGACTTCTTCGAGGCGTGCATGGAGCTGGCCGGCGCCGATGCGGCCAAGCTGGCGAAGCCGGTGGCGAACCTCGTCATCAACGACGTGACCGCCTACCTGAACGCGCACGAAGGCGTTCAGCTGGCCGACACGCCGCTTACCCCGGCGCGCGCGCTTGCGCTCGTGCGTCTCACCGCCGAGGACGCCATCTCGTCCAAGCAGGCCAAAGAGGTGTTCGCGGCCGTGCTCGACGAGGACAAGGACCCGGCCGCCGTCGTGGAAGAGCGCGGCATGAAGCAGGTGTCCGACACGGGCGCCATCGAAGCCGTCGTCGACGCGGTGCTGGCCGCCAACCCCGACAAGGTGGCGCAGTACCAGGGCGGCAAGACCGGTCTCATCGGGTTCTTCGTGGGCCAGTGCATGAAGGAGATGCGCGGCCAGGGCAACCCGAAGCTCATCAACGAGCTTCTGGCGAAGAAGCTCGGGTAAGCATGCGCGCCGCCGCCTCGGGATAGGCGGCGGCGCGCTTCGTTCTCGTAAAGGGGAAGACCAATGGATTTCAATGAGATGCTCGTCGGCATCACCGGCGAGGTGAGCGGGTTTCTGTACACGTACATCCTGCTCGTCCTGCTCGTGTTCGTGGGCGTGTACTTCACGATCCGCACGAAAGGCGTGCAGATCCGCTTCATCAAGGACATGTTCACGCAGTTGACGGAGAAGAAGCACGTCAAGGGCGAGCGCTCCATCTCGTCGTTCCAGGCGCTCATGGTGTCTACGGCCTCGCGCGTGGGCACGGGCAACATCGCGGGCGTGGCCACGGCCATCGCCACGGGCGGCCCGGGCGCGGTGTTCTGGATGTGGCTCATGGCCATCGTGGGCGCGGCGTCGGCGTTCGTCGAGTCCACCCTCGCGCAGATCTGGAAGGTGCGCGGCAAGGAGGGCGAGTTCCGCGGCGGCCCGGCCTACTACATCGAGAAGGCGCTCGGCAAGCGTTGGCTGGGCATCCTGTTCGCCGTGCTGCTCATCCTGTGCTTCGCGTTCGGCTTCAACGGCCTGCAGGCCTTCAACGCCACCTCGGCGCTGGAATACTACATTCCCGACTACGCCACGAACGGCACGGCCATCGCCTGCGGCATCGTGCTGGCGGTGATGACCGCGTTCGTCATTTTCGGCGGCGCGAAGCGCATCAGCGTCATCACGTCCATCATCGTGCCCATCATGGCCATCGGCTACATCGCCATCGCGGTGTGGACCACCCTCTCCAACATCACGGAGCTGCCGGGCGTGTTCGCGATGGTGTTCGCCTCGGCCTTCGACGTGCAGGCCATCTTCGGCGGATTCGCGGGTTCGGTGGTCATGCTGGGCATCAAGCGCGGCCTGTACTCTAACGAGGCCGGCATGGGCTCGGCGCCGAATGCTGCGGCCACGGCGTCGGTGTCGCATCCCTGCAAGCAGGGTCTCGTGCAGAGCCTGTCCGTGTACATCGACACGCTGCTCATCTGCACGTGCTCGGCTATGATGGTGCTCGTGTTCTACGTGCAGGATCCGCAGGCGGCTTCCGCCCTTAACGGCATGCCGCTCGTGCAGATGGCCGTGAACAACTCGGTGGGCGAGTTCGGCATCCACTTCATCACGTTCGCCATCTTCGCCTTCGCGTTCTCCAGCCTCATCGGCAACTATTTCTACGCCGAGAACAACCTGCGCTTCATCAAGGGCGACAGCAAGGCGCTGCTGTTCGTGTTCCGCGTGGTGTGCCTGTGCGTGGTGTTCTACGGCGCCGTGAACAGCTTCGACTTGGCGTGGAACCTCGCGGACATCTTCATGGGCTTCATGGCGCTCGTGAACCTCATCGCCCTGCTCTTCCTTGGAAAATGGGCGCTTGCGGCGCTCGACGACTACACGCGCCAGCGTAAGGAGGGCATCGATCCGGTGTTCGTGGCCGATCGCATTCCCGGTATGCCGAAGACCGAATGCTGGCACGTGTCCGAGGTGCACGACTACGGCAAGCCGCCGGTCAAGGAGTATCTGGACGACGCGCTCGACCCCGAGTACGTCGGGCTGAACTGACGCGCGCCGCTGGACGGGCGTGGTAGGATAGAGGGAAACGCGCGCGGGCGGGCGGCGCGCCTTGGGAAAGGAAGCGGCATGGCTGACGACGACCGTCGCGCGGGCGACTGGCAGAAGCGCGACCTGCGCAAGAACGCGAACGACCTGATCGAAGAGCCGAACCAGAAGGCTTGGTGCAAGCAGACGTTTTGGATCGTGTTCTTCCTCATCGTGTTCTGGCCGGTGGGTATCGTGCTGTGCTGGAGGAGCAGCTGGCATATCGTGGCGAAGGTCCTCGCTTCGGTGGCGGTGGCGTTCATGGTGTACTTCTCGGTGACCATGTACCAGGCTACGCAAGCGCTCATGGCGGCGGGCATGGCGTAGGTCGTCCGCGCCGCTCGGTTCGCGACTCTCTGCGGAAGAAGGGTCGTCCCGCTCGCAACCGAGGGGGACGACCCTTGCTTTTTCGGAAGGCGAACGACTCCTGTGCGATTTTTCGCCTTTCGCCGCAAGAGCGTATCGCGAATGTTCCTTGTGCGCTATCATTTCCAACGAAAACAGTGATCCATTCAGTACGAGTTGCACAAGGATAACGATATGACGAACTTCGCGAACGGTCACACGACCGTCCTGGCAGGCCACGGTTTCGCCGAGTCCGGCCCCTACCTCTTGATCAACGACGTAGAGCAAGGCGAGCAGCACCGTTTTCCCGTGTTGGGCAAGACGTTCTCGTTGCGCCGCCTTCCCACGCGCCGCTGCGTGGGACGCTTCGATCTGGCGTCCTACACGAAGGAGGTGTGCCCGCTCAACGTGGAGCTGCTTCCCGATGCGAAGGACACGATGTGTCCGGCATGCCAGGAGGCCACGGGCTTCAACCCCTCGTTCTACTACGCCGACTTCATCTCCGCCCAGCAGCGCGCCTACAACCTGACGCCGCATTTCACGTACCTGGCGTACTTCTCGCCGAAGCACGTGAAAGCCGGCATCTCGTCGGAGACGCGCGGCATCGAGCGCCTGCTGGAGCAGGGCGCCCGCGCGGCCCGCATCGTCGGCCGCTTCGGATGCGCCGACGACGCGCGCGAGCTGGAGGCGGCGCTGTGCGCGCAGCCCGGCATCCTGGAGACGATGCGCGCGTCGAAGAAAGTGGACTTGCTGGTGAACGAGCGCTTCGATTTCGTCGAGGCGAAGGCGGTGCTCGACGACGTGGTGGAACGTCTGGGTCTCGAGGGCGCTGAGCCGGCTCAGGACCTGTCGCCCCACTACTTCGGCGGCCCGTCGCCCGACTGCCACGACTTGCAGGTGCCCGAAGGCCACGACGGCGAATGCGGCGGACGCTGCATCGGCATGGTGGGCGGCGCGCTGGTGTTCCAGCAGGAGGGCACGAACTACGTCGTGTCAGTCAAAGAGTGGGAGTCGCACGAGGTCGAGCTGCTGCTGGACGAAGTGGTGTGCACGTACGACTTCGCGCCCCAACAGTTCTCCTTGTTCTAAGGCGGGGTGGGCGAGGGCGTGCGCCTTCGCCCCGACGGCGGCATCGCGTGTGCGGTATCGACCGAAATGCCGCAGATCCGGCTTCCCTCGACTTCCTTGCCTTTTCTACGGGCAGGCTTCATTGCGGCTTCGGAATCGCTGCTTTTCAGGAACGGCACGGATGGTCGGTTCGATCTGCTGCAAAAACGGGTTTTTGGCGGCAAGGGGAACGAACGCTCCCGGCGGAAATCTTGCGACCAGGTGTTTTTCAGACTTCCCCGTGTTCGAGGGCTTTCGGTGGCGCTGAAGCCGCGAAATTGCTGCCAAGAACCCGTTTTTGCAGCAGATAGCTCAGTCCAAAGCGTACATCCGTCGCTTGATGCGGACGGCGTTTTTCCGCGTGCGGGGAATCGATAGGATGCAGCGTCCTTTTCTTCGGCTAAACATTCTTTCCTCGAGGTGCGGCGAGCCGTGATCGCGCTCCTTCTATGACGTAAAATAAAGCGGTTGTCCGAAACGTTCTGCAAACGGCTTGCTTTACTACTCTACTGTGATAAAGTACTACCAGCAAACGAACGGCGTGCGCGGCCGCGTGCGAACCGGCGAAACGATGCAGCGAAGGAAGAGAACCATGGATTACGTGACACCGGCAGGGTTCAGAGACGTGCTATCCGACGAGGCGTGCATGCGCGAGCGCATCGCTCGCGACGTGCAGGCATGCTTCGCGGCGCGCGGCTACCTGCCCATCGAGACGCCGACGCTGGAGGTCATGGACGTCATGCGCGCGGGCGGCCGTATGCCCGGCTCTCCCTTCAAGTTCTTCGACGCGAGCGGCGACCTTCTGGCCATGCGCCCCGACGTGACGCTGCAGGTGGCGCGCATGTGCGCGACGCGCCTCGCGGGCCAGCCGGGGCCGTTCCGCTTCCGTTACATGCAGCGCGTGTTCCGCGAGGCCGAAGGGCGCATGCAGGCGCAGGCGCGCGAGATGACGCAGATCGGCGTGGAATGCATCGGCGAGGCCGGGCCGCAAGCCGACGCGGAGGTGGTGGAGCTCATGGCGGAGGCGCTGGAGCTCGCGGGCGCGCGCGGCTGCAAGCTGGCCCTGGCCACGGTGGGCGTGCTGCGCGCGCTGCTGGCGGCCAGCGGGGCGTCCGCGCAGTGGACCGAGCGGGTGCTGGCGGCGTTCCACGCCTCGAACTTCGTGGAGGTCGACCGGCTCACGGGTGAGGCGGCGGCCGTGCCGCCCGTGTTCGCCGCGGCCATCCGCGCGCTGCCGCGCATCCGCGGCGGGCGCGAGGCGGTGGAGGAGGTGCGCGCGCTCGTGGCGCCCCTGGGGTGCGAGGACGGCCTCGACGACTTTGCCCGCACCTGCGACCTGCTGGCCGAGGCGGGCTTGGCCGACCGCATCCTCGTGGACTTCTCGGTGATGAGCTCGTTCGATTACTACACCGGCATCGTGTTCGAGGCCTACGCGCCCGAGCTGGGCACGCCGCTGGGCAGCGGCGGGCGCTACGACAACATGATCGGCTCGTACGGCGAGAGCCGCCCGGCCGCCGGCTTCGCGTTCTCGTTGGAGCAGGCCATGGCCGCGGCCGCCGCCGCCGAGCGCTCGGTCGACGACGAAGCCGCGCGCCCGCTGCGCATCGCGGTGCCGAAGGGCTCGCTCAACGCCGACACGGTTGCCGCGCTCGAGGCCGCGGGCCTCGATACGACCGGGCTCGACGACCCCGGCCGTCAGCTCATCATCCGCAACCCCGGCGTCGAGTACGTCATCGTGCGGCCCACCGACGCGCCCGCGTTCGTGTCGCTGGGCGCGGCCGACTGCGGCATCTGCGGGAAGGACTCGCTGCTGGAAGCGCAGTCCGACGTCGTCGAGCTGGTCGACCTCGGATACGGCGCATGCCGCTTCGTGGTGGCCGAGCCCGCCGGTGCGGCCGAGGCCACAGGCGAGCACTACCGCCGCCTGGGATCGCTGCGCATCGCCACGAAGTACCCCAACATCACGCGCGCCCACTACGCGAAGACGGGCACGCAGGTGGAAATCGTGAAGCTGCACGGCAACATCGAGCTGGCGCCCCTCACGGGCATGGCCGAGCGCATCGTCGACATCACGGCCACCGGCACCACGCTCAAGGAGAACGACCTCGTGGTGGTGGACGAAGTCCTTTCGTCGACCGCGCGCTTCTTCTCGAACACCTGCGCGTTCCGCACGGACGCGCGTATCGTACAATTGGCGAATACGCTGCAGCGGAACGCGGAAGCCTCCGCGAGCCCGGCCGGCGAGGAAAAGGAGTAGCCCATGCGCCGCATCATCTTGCAACCTGGCGAGCAGTTCACCAACGCCCACCTCAAGCGCACCGGCGCGTTCAACGCCCAGGCCCTGACGGCGGCCACCGCCATCATCGAGGGCGTGCGCGAGCGCGGCGACGAGGCCCTGCGCGCCTACACCGAGCAGTTCGACGGCGTGCGCGTGGAGGAGTTCCGCGTGTCGCAGGCGGCTATCGCAGAAGCCATCGTGAACGTCGACGACAAGACGGCGCGCGCCCTGCGTCAGGCCGCCGCACAGATCCGCGACTTCCACGAGCGCCAGAAGCAGCAGAGCTGGTTCACCGTGCGCGAGGACGGCGCGCTCGTGGGCTCGAAGGTGGAGCCGCTGGAATCCGTGGGCATCTACGTGCCGGGCGGGCGCGCGCTGTACCCGTCGTCGGTGCTGATGAACGCGCTGCCGGCCGCCGTGGCCGGCGTGAAGCGCATCGTATGCGTGACGCCGCCGACGGCCGACGGAACGCTGGATCCGGCCATTTTGGAGGCGTGCCGCATCTCGGGCGTCACCGAAATCTACGCGGTGGGCGGCGCGCAGGCCATCGCCGCGCTGGCGTACGGCACCGAGTCCATCGCGCCCGTGGCCAAGATCACCGGACCCGGCAACGCCTACGTGGCGGCGGCGAAGAAGGTGGTGTCGGGCGATGTGGGCATCGACATGATCGCCGGCCCGTCCGAGGTGTGCGTCGTGGCCGACTCCACGGCCGATCCGGCGCTCGTGGCCATCGACCTCATGGCGCAGGCCGAGCACGACCCGCTGGCCGCCTGCTACCTGGTTACGTTCGATGCGGCCTACGCCGACGAGGTGGAGCGCATGGTTGAGCGCCACCTCAAGTCGTCCACACGCGCCGAGATCACGGCGGCATCGCTGGCCGACCAGGGCCTCATCGTCGTGTGCGACAGCATGCCGCAAGCCATCGAGGCCGTGAACGCCATCGCGCCCGAACACCTCGAGCTGCACGTCGACCACGCCTTCGACCTCTTGGGCGCCATCCGCAACGCGGGCGCCATCTTCCTGGGCGCCTGGACGCCCGAGGCCGTGGGCGACTACGCCGCCGGCCCGAACCACACGCTGCCCACGGGCGGCACGGCGCGCTACGCCTCGCCGTTGTCGGTGGACGAGTTCGTGAAGAAGTCGAGCGTCATCCAGTATTCGTCGCAGGCGCTCGCCCGCGATGCCGACATGGTAACCACCATCGCGCGCCACGAGGGCCTGTGGGCGCACGCCATGAGCGTGGAGATGCGCAAGAACCTGCTCGACACGGGCAACGTGTATGGGATCGAGGGCGGCGACGGAGCGGGCCGCGCGGCCGGAGACGGGGGTGCCGATGCGTAGCGTGTGCGCGGCCGCGCCCCAGCTGGCGGGCGTGGTGCCCTACGATCCGAAGTATTTGCCCGCCACCGCCGTCCTCTCGGCGAACGAGAACCCGCACGACGTCGACGACGAGATCCGCCGCGACATCATGCGCGAGGTGAAGCGCCTGCCCCTCAACCGCTACCCGGACCCGCTGGCCAACGACCTGCGCGACATGATCGCCGAAGCGAACGGGCTCGACCGCGACCAGGTGCTGGTGGGCAACGGGGGCGACGAGCTCTTGTTCAACCTGGCGCTGGCGTGGGGCGGGCCGGGGCGCACGTTCCTCAACCTGCCGCCCACGTTCTCGGTGTACGACGCGAACGCCCGCCTCACGAACACGTCGGTGGTGGACGTGCCGCGCCGCGCCGACTTCTCCATCGACGAGGAGGCCGTGCTGGCGCGCGTCGCCGAGGGCGGTATCGACTACCTGGTGGTGACCAGCCCGAACAACCCCACGGGGCAGCTTGCCAGCGAGACGTTCATCCTCCGGCTGCTCGACGCCACCGATGCGCTCGTGATGGTGGACGAGGCTTACTTCGAGTTCTCGCGCCAGACGATGCGCCCGTATCTGGCGCAGCACAAGAACCTCGTCATCCTGCGCACGTTCTCGAAGGCGTTCAGCCTGGCCGGGGCGCGTATGGGCTACATCCTGGGAGACGCCGAGGTCGTGCGCGAGTTCGTCAAGGTGCGCCAGCCGTATTCGGTGGACGCCGTCTCGCAGGCCGTTGCGCGCGTGGTGTACGCGAACCGCGCGAAGTTCGAGCGCGGCATCCTGGCCGTCATCGAGGAGCGCGCCCGCCTGATCGAGGGACTGAAGAGGATTCCCGGCGTGAAGCCCTTCCCGTCGGATGCGAACTACGTGCTGTTCCGCGTGGAGAACGCGCCCGTCATCTGGGAGGCGCTGTACGAGCGCGGTGTGCTTGTGCGCGATTTCTCGCGTGCGGCGCATCTGGAGAACTGCCTGCGCGTGACCGTGGGCGCCTCCGAGGAGAACGACGCGTTTTTGCGCGCGCTGCGCGATGCGGTGATGGGCAAGTGCGATTTGAAGGTTCCGTCGACCTGACGGCCGACGGAACGAGCCGACGGCTGCGACGCGAAGCTAGTCCCCGTAGGGGGCGGCTTCCCGTGGTGCCCGATCTCGCGGCGAGGTCGAGGACTCGCGTACCGAAGTATCCCCTACGGGGACTTCCTTCGGGGCGCGCTTCGTCCTCGCCCTCCCCACGATCTCGGGCACCACGGAAACCCTCGCTGACGTTGCTGGACCAGCGATAAAGAAAGGCCAACCATGAACCAGAGAACCGCCGAAATCGTCCGCACGACGAACGAGACGGACATCCGCGTCGCGGTGAACCTCGACGGCGCGGGTGCGACCGACATCGAGACGGGCGTGCCGTTCTTCGACCATATGCTGACGGCCTTCGGAAGGCATAGCCTGATCGACCTCGACGTGCGCGCAAAAGGCGATATCGAGGTGGACGCGCACCACACCGTGGAGGACGCGGGCATCGTGCTGGGCCAAGCCGTTGCGCGTGCGCTCGGCGACAAGCGCGGCATCGCGCGGTTCGGGTCGCTTTCGCTTCCCATGGACGAGGCTCTCGTGCTGGCGGCCGTGGACATATCGGGGCGCGGCCAGCTGCACTGGGCCGTGGACGTGCCCTGCGTCATGCTGGGCACGTTCGACGCGTCGCTGGCCAAGGAATTCTTCATCGCCTTCGCCGCGAACGCGGGACTTACGCTGCACGTGCGCAGCCTGGCTGGCGAGAACGCGCACCATATCGTGGAGGCGTCGTTCAAGGCCGCAGCGCGCGCCTTGCGCCAGGCCGTCGAGCTCGACCCCCGCATCGGCGATGCGCTGCCTTCGACGAAGGGCGCGCTATGATCGCCGTGGTCGACTATCATAAGGGCAACCTCAAAAGCGTCGAGCGCGGTCTGGTCGCGGCGGGCGCCGAGGTGCTCGTCACGAGCGATCCCGCCGCCATCGCCAAAGCCGATGCCATCGTGCTGCCCGGCGTTGGCGCGTTCGCCGACGCGGCCGCCACCATGCGCGAGCTCGGCCAGATGGACGCCATCCGCGAGCGCATAGCCGCCGGCGTGCCGTTCCTCGGCATCTGCCTGGGAATGCACCTCCTGTTCGAAGAAGGCGTCGAAGGCGCGCCGCGCGAGGACGACGAAACCTCGACCCACAACGCCCGCGGCCTGGCAGTGCTGCCGGGCGTGGTAACCAAGATGCCGAAACAGGATGAACACTCCCTCTCCTACAAGGTGCCACATGTAGGTTGGAACACCGTGCATTTCGGAGACGGCAGCGAGGGGTTCGGCGGCGCCCACCAAGCGAGTTCCGCACGAGCCGGACAGTCCTGTGGACTGTCCGAGCGAGCAGGACTGTCTGAGCGACTGGGCGTTGCCGAGCTCCTCGCGGACAGGTTTCAGGAATGCCCCCTGTTCGAAGGCATACCGTCGGGCACTTACTTCTACTTCACGCATGGCTACATCGCGCCGTCGGGTCCCTTCGTCGTCGGCGAGACGACGCACAGCGTGACGTTCCCGAGCGCCGTCCAGTACGGCGAGGCGGCGTACGGCGTGCAGTTCCATCCCGAGAAAAGCTCGGATGCGGGCGCGCGTCTGTTGCAGAACTTCGTGTCCATCGTGAAAGGGGCGTGAGCGCCATGTACCTGCTTCCAGCCATCGACATTCTGGGCGGCAAGGCCGTCCGCCTCGCCAAAGGCGACTACGACCGCGTGACCGTGTACCACGACGACCCCGCCGCGCAGGCGCAGCTGTTCGAAGAGCAGGGCGCGACGTGGCTGCACGTGGTGGACCTCGATGGCGCGCGTTCGGGCACGCCTGAGAATATCGCCATCGTCGAGCGCATCATGCGCAAGACCCTGCTCAAGGTGGAGGTGGGCGGCGGCGTGCGCTCGCTCGACACCATCGCGCGCCTGGCCGACGCGGGCGTGTCGCGCGTGGTGCTGGGCACGTCGCTCGTGGCCGACCCCGATTTCGCCGAGGCCGCCATCGCGCAGTACGGCAAGCTGCTGTGCGCGGGTATCGACGCGAAGGGCGGCGAGGTGGCCGTGGCCGGGTGGCGCGAGGGCGCCGGCGTGGCCGCCGAGGAGCTGGCGCGCGACATGGCGGCGCTCGGGTTCCGGCATCTCGTGTACACCGATATCGCGCGCGACGGCATGCAGACCGGCATCGAGGCCGCGGCGTACGTGCGCATGGCCGAGGCGTTCGGGCATCCGGTGATCGCATCGGGCGGCGTGGCCGGCGTGGACGACATCGTGCGTTTGGGCGAGGTGGCCGGCAGCATCGAGGGCGTCATCGCGGGACGCGCCGTGTACGAGGGCGCGCTGTCGGTGCAGGAGGGCGTGCGCGCATGCGACGAGGCCACGCGCCGAGCCGAGGCCGCCGCCGTCCAGGCGAACCCTTGTGGAATGTGAGTCCAACATGTTTGGTAAGGTCAGCGAGCGGGTTCTTCGCGAGTGTGATTGCCGCGAAGGCTCGACGAAGCGTGCCTTGGGCACGTGAGGAGAACCTGGAGCGGCAAGCGTGCCGCGAAGTACCCGCGCAGCGTCGGCACGTCCGTCGTTGCGTTAGCAACGACGGAAGGAGCGAGATGCTAGCGAAACGCGTGATACCTTGCATGGACGTGAAGGACGGTCGCGTGGTCAAGGGCGTGAACTTCGTGAACCTGCGCGACGCGGGCGATCCCATCGAGCTCGCGCAGCGCTACGACGAGGAGCGCGCCGACGAGGTGATCTTCCTCGACATCACGGCCACGAGCGACGACCGCGCCACCACGGTCGACCTTGCCAGCCGCGCCAGCGAGCAACTGCATCTGCCGTACTGCGTGGGCGGCGGTTTCCGCAGCGTGGCCGACATTCGCACGATGATCGCGGCCGGCGCCGACAAGGTGTCGGTGAACTCGGCCGCCGTGGCCGATCCGTCGCTCATCACGAGCGCCGCCGCGGCGTTCGGCTCGCAGGCCATTCTCTGCGCCATCGACGCGAAGCAGGTGGCGGGCAACCCGAACAAATGGGAGGTCTACGTTGCGGGCGGGCGCAAGGCCACGTGCATCGACGCGGTCGCCTGGGCGCAGGAGGCGGCCCGGCGCGGGGCGGGGGAGATCCTGCTCACCAGCATGGATCGCGACGGCAGCCGCGACGGCTTCGACTGCGCGCTCACCCGCGCCGTCGCGCGTGCGGTGGACATCCCGGTCATCGCCTCGGGCGGGGTGGGCAAGCTCGAGCACTTCGCCCAAGGCGTCATCGAGGGCGAGGCCGATGCCGTGCTGGCTGCAAGCGTCTTCCACTTCGGCGAGCTTTCCGTCCGTCAAGTGAAGGAGCACATGCGCGCCCAGGGCATCCCCGTGCGGCTGTAGGGGTGGGGCGGCCCTCGTTTCCGGAGCGAACGCGACGACGGGTCGCTCGACCGCGATCCTCCATCGCGTCAAGGGGTCGCACGGCCGAGCCTTCCGTGCAGCCGAAAGCGCTGCGACTGGCGAAAAAGCATCGAATTCGGAAGTTTCTAGCTGGGTCGCAAGCTCGTCGGAGGCTCTTTTCGCGCATAGAGCCTGGTTGCGGGCTTGCTCCTTTCCGTTCCCGGGCGCCGCATGCGCTTGAAACGGGCGATGTCTTCCGAATTCGATGGCTTTTCGCCATTCAGAACGCCGTAGGCCGCACGGGTGGAGGAGCGATCCGGTATTCGGACGATCCGACGGCATCGTTTGGAATCGTCCCGAGGACGTTCACGCGCCGGCCTTCCGCCTTCGCAGGAGAGAAGCGAGGGGCGGATGCAGGCTGCGGTTGCGCAAGCAGCCGCAGTACATCGATCGAGTGAGGATTATAGGTATGAACATTCCTGGCATCGTTTACAACGCCGACGGGCTCGTTCCCTGCATCGTGCAGGATGCAGGCACGCTCGAGGTGCTCATGATGGCGTGGATGAGCGAGGAGTCGCTTGCGCTCACGCTCGAGCGCGGCGAGACGGTGTTCTGGAGCCGCAGCCGTCGGGAACTATGGCACAAGGGCGCCACCTCGGGCAACGTGCAGAAGCTTGTGGAGCTTCGCTACGATTGCGATGCCGACACGCTGCTCGCGCTCGTTCATCCGGCGGGTCCGGCCTGCCATACCGGCGAGCGCACCTGCTTCTACCGCGCGTTCCCCCGCTAGCCGCCTCTCGCTCGGAACGCTCAGTGCAGCGAGGCCCGAGGATTCCGCTTATGTTGAGCCGTTGCATCATAGGGGTTGTGAGGATGCCGATCGTGCCTCATAATATTGCGTTCGATTACGGGATGGTTTAGAAGGGGACGCGAGTGACTGACAAGTCGACGGCAGGCCGTGACGGGGAAGCGGGCTCGACCGGCTTCGCTCGGGCTTCCCTTGAAGCCCCGCGCATCGATGCCGCTACCGGGCTGCTTAGCAAAGAAGCCTTCTTCGACGAGGCCGCTGCGTATCTTAGGCATTCGGGCGCACGCGATGTCAGCATCGTCTGCTTCGATGTCGACCATTTCAAACTGTTCAACGATCTGCACGGACTTGATTGCGGCGACGAGCTTCTAAGGTACCTGGGTCGCGCCCTCGCCCTCCGCTTCTCGCCCGACGGGGCGCAACCGCTCGCGCGCCTTGCGGCCGACACGTTCGCCTTGTGCGCGACCGGCATCCGCCCCGAGCGCGTCGAGCGCATCCTCGTCGACATCTCCTCCGAATGTCCGAACGGCATCGACGCCATCGTGCGCGCGGGCGTGTACCGCATCGAGGATCCTGCTTCGCCGGTCAGCATCATGTGCGACCGCGCGGTCATCGCGCTTCGCACGGTGAAGGGCAGCTACTTCGACCGCGTGGCTTTGTACGACCCCGGCATGCGCGAGGCGCTCGTCCTCGAACGCGAGGTCGTCGCCGGCATAGAATCGGCGTTGCGCGAGGATCGCATCGAGCTGTTCCTCCAGCCGAAATGCAATATACGCACCGGCAAGATCGTGGGTGCCGAGGCGCTGGCCCGTTGGCGCCATCCCGAGCGCGGCATCGTCGCCCCGGGCGAGTTCATCCCGCTGATCGAGCGCAACGGCCTTGTGCGCTCACTCGACCTGCGCGTGTGGGAGAAGACCGCCGCGTGGATCAGGGGCCTCATCGACGAAGGAGTGCAGCCCGTTCCCGTGTCGGTGAACGTGTCGCGCGCCGACATCTACCTCGTGGACGTGGCCGCCGAACTGCATGCGCTCGTGGAGCGCTACGGCATCGATCCGTCGCTCATCGAGGTGGAGATCACCGAGAGCGCCTATTCGGAACGCCCCGATCGCATCGTGGCCGCGTTCGACGCGCTGGCCGAGCGCGGCTTCACCGTGCTCATGGACGACTTCGGCAGCGGCTACTCGTCGCTCAACATGCTGAAGGACATCAACGTCGACGTGCTGAAGATCGACATGCGCTTCCTCGACCGCGACGACCGGCGCAGCAAGGACATCATGGAATCGGTCATCCGCATGGCACGCTGGCTGGACCTGCCCGTCATCGCCGAAGGCGTGGAGACGCGCGAGCAGGTGAACTTCCTTTTGGACGTGGGGTGCTCGTACGCGCAAGGCTACTACTACGCGCGCCCCATGGAGGCGGCGGCGTTCGAGGCGCTGCTGACCGACGGTTCGAAAGTTCAGCACGAGCAATGCGCTCTGCAGGATGCGCGCCGCCCCATCCTCGATTTCAGGGATCTGCTGCATGAGAACACCATCAGCGACCGCATGCTTTCCAGCATCATCGGCTCGGTGGCGCTGTACTCGTATGCCGACGGCGATCTGCGCCTGATTCGGGGCAACGAAGCGTACCGGCGCTTGATAGCGACGCTCGGGGAAGGCGTGAACGGCGCCGAGGAGGGCGGCAGCCTGTTTCCTTTCGTGCATGACGAAGATCGAGACGCCCTCGTGGCCGCGGCGGAGGAGACGGTGCGCTCCTGCCCCGACGACGGGGTGGAGGTGGTCGTGCGCCGCATGGGAACGAACGGCTGCCATTGGCATAAGATGCGCCTGTTCCATTTGAACACGACGAACGGCTCGGCCACGGTGTACGGCTCCGTGACCGACGTCACGGAGCGCATGGAGTACATGGAGGCGCTGCGCAAGAGCGAGCAGCGCTTCGAGATGACCTTGGAAGCCAGCGGCACGGTGGTGTTCGAGCTGGACATCCCCACGCGCACCGCTCGCTATTCGGAGTTCTTGCAGCAGGCGTTCGGCTTGGCCGAGACCGTGGCGAACGCCCCTGAGGGGTTCATCGAGCAGGGGACGGTTGCCGAGGAGTCCATCGAGGATTTTCGCGCCATCTACCGAGACCTCTACGCCGGCGCGCCTCGCACGTCGGCGGTTGTGCGCGCCATCATGGGAGACGGGTCGCGCGCGTGGAACCGCGTGACGCTTCTGGCCATGCCGAACGAGACGGGCGCGCCCGTCAAGGCCGTCGGCCTCGTGGAAAACGTCACGCGCGAGACGGAGATGGATCTTTTGCTGAAGCGTCTCGGTCGTTTCGAGCAAGATTGAGGATCACGCCGTCCGCAAGGCGCGCTCGCACCGTTTCGTAGACCTTCCTCCATCGCTTTTACACGATACCTGCCGCTTTGCGCTTGAACGAAGGAAACACATGCGGTACCATGATGATCAGTTCTTTTATCTCACAGCACACATCCAACACACCCGCATCTCATCACGGAATCCATGCGCGCCGTCGCGCGCGTTTCACCTGTAATAGCCATTGTATAAGGAGGACCTGGGTGAAGTTTTTTCTGGACACCGCCGATCTCGACGAAATAGAAGAGGCGGCCAGCTGGGGCGTGCTCGCCGGCGTCACTACGAACCCGACGCTGTACGCGCGCACCGGAGGCAAGCTCGACGATTTCCACAACCACATCAAGCGCATCTGCGAAATCGTGGACGGGCCCGTCTCCGCTGAAAGCGTCGCCATGACGCGCGACGAGATCATCCGCGACGGCCGCGAGCTGGCCGCGCTTGCCGACAACGTGGTCGTGAAGATCCCCACCATGGTGGAGGGTCTCGCCGCCACCAAGGCGCTCTCCGAAGAGGGCATCCCCGTCAACATGACGCTGTGCTTCAGCGTGCCGCAGGCCATCATGGCCGCCCGCGCCGGCGCCCGCTACATCAGCCCCTTCGTCGGCCGGTTCGACGACATCGCCGAGGACGGCATCTCGCAGTTGGCCGACGTGGTGGCCGCGGTGAACAACTACGACTTCGGCCATGACGTGGAGATCATCGCCGCGTCGGTGCGCAGCGCGAACCACGTGACGCAGGCCGCCCTCATGGGCGCCGACATCGCCACGGTGCCGTTCGCTGCGCTCAAGAAGTGCGTGCAACATCCGCTGACCGACCGCGGCCTGGATGCGTTCATGAAGGACTGGGAGAAAGTTCAGCAAGCATGAGCGAAACCGAAGCAACCACGGAGGCTCCTGCGGCCGCTCCCGTCAAGCGACGTTCCACCAGCGTGAAGGCGAAGACGCAGGGCAAGGCCGAGGGCGCAGCCACTCCGGGCCGCAACTCGTCGGCCACGCGCACGCCGCGCAAATCGGTGAAGGCGGGCGGCGCGCAGCAGCAACAGCCGCAGGGCGGTTCGAACAACCGCCGCCAGAACGCCTCGAACGCCGGCAAGCAGAACAACGGCGGCAGCAATCGCCAGAAGCAGGGCGGCGGCCAGAACCGGCAGAACAACAGCCAGAACCAGCGTCGTCAGCGTCGCCAGCACGACAACAACCGCGGCAACCGCGAAGTGCAGCCCAGCGTGTCGCGCGAGGAGCTGGCGAAGCTCAAGGTGGCCGAGCTGCGCGAGAAGGCCGCCGAGCTCAACCTCGACGTGACGGGCCTCAAGAAGGCCGAGCTGGTGGAGGCCGTGTTCGAAGCCAGCGTCAAGGCCGAGGGCTTCATCGAGGTGTCGGGCATCCTCGACATCCTGGCCGACGGCTACGGCTTCCTCCGCACGCAGGGCTACCTGCCCAGCGAGACGGATTGCTACGTGGGTCTTTCCACCATCCGCCGCAACGGCCTGCGCAAGGGCGATCTCGTGTCCGGTCAGACGCGCCCGGCGCGCGAGAACGAGAAGTACGCCGCCATCCAGAAGGTCACGGCCGTCAACGGCACGCCCGTCGAGGAGCTGGGCAGCCGCGTGCGCTTCGGCGACCTCACGCCGGTCTACCCGGACGAATGCCTCGTCATGGAGCACGGCAAGAACACCGTCACCGCCCGCGTCATCGACCTCGTGTCGCCCATCGGCAAGGGCCAGCGCGGACTGATCGTCAGCCCCCCGAAGGCGGGCAAGACCACCATCCTCAAGGACATCGCCGCCGCCATCAGCGCGAACAACCCCGAAGTGCACCTCATGTGCCTGCTCGTGGACGAGCGTCCCGAGGAAGTCACCGACATGGAGCGCTCCATCAAGGGCGAGGTCATCTCCTCCACGTTCGATATGCCCACCGAGAACCACATCGCCGTGTCCGAGCTGGTCATCGAGCGCGCGAAGCGCCTCGTGGAATGCGGCAAGGACGTTGTCGTGCTGCTGGACTCGCTCACGCGCCTCGCGCGCGCCTACAACCTGGCGCAGCCGGCATCGGGCCGCATCCTGTCGGGCGGCGTGGACTCCACGGCGCTCTACCCGCCGAAGCGATTCCTGGGCGCCGCGCGCAACATCGAGCACGGCGGCAGCCTGACCATCCTGGCCTCGGCCCTGGTGGACACGGGCTCGAAGATGGACGAGGTCATCTTCGAGGAGTTCAAGGGCACCGGCAACATGGAGCTCAAGCTGGATCGCAACCTGGCCGACCGCCGCATCTTCCCGGCCATCGACCCGGTGGCGTCGGGCACCCGCAAGGAGGATCTGCTGCTGGAGCCGCAGGAGGCGCCGCTCATCTGGGCCGTGCGCCGCATCCTCGCGAACACGAACAGCACCGAACGCGCCATGGACATGCTGATCAAGTCGCTCAAGCAGACCGAGACGAACCAGGAGTTCCTCGTGCGCACGGCGAAGAAGGCCCAGCACACCAAAGCCGACGGCTCGCTGGAGTTCTAGGCGCGCCCATCCGTCATCCGGCCGACACCGTGCGCGCCGGTCGCGGTCTTATAATGGAAACCACCAGGGAACCGCATCCGTTGGGTGCGGTTCCCTGTCGCATACGGTAGTATGGTCAGACGCATGAACCAAGGAGGGACCATGTCTCAAGACAACAACTGGCAGCAGCAGGTGTGGCAGCAGCCTGCCGCACCGCAGCAGCCTGTCGCGCCGGCCGCGCCGTACGGCTACGCCGTGCAGCCCCCGAAGAAAAACCGCGGCTGGATCGTCGCCCTCGTGGCCGTCGTGCTCGTGTTCGCGCTGCTGGCGCTGGGCATGTGGTCGTGCACGTCGGTCATGTCCTCGTCGTTCGGGTCCTTCGGCACGGGCTCCACGGTCGACGACGTGGACTACCTCACGGGCGACGCAGTCGGCGTCATCGACATCGACGGCACCATCCAGTACGACAACACCACCTCCAGCCCCGAAGGCCTGAAGGCCCAGCTCGATCGCGCCGAGAAGAACAGCCATATCAAGGCCGTCGTACTGCGTGTGAACTCCGGCGGCGGCACGGCTACGGCGGGCGAGGAGATGGCCGACTACGTGCGCGGGTTCTCCGAGCGCACCGGCAAGCCCGTCGTGGTGTCCAGCGCGTCCGTCAATGCGAGCGCCGCCTATGAGATATCCTCGCAGGCCGACTATATCTACACGGCCAAGACCACGGCCATCGGCGCCATCGGCACGGTCATGCAGGTTACCGACCTGTCCGGCCTCATGGAGAAGCTGGGCATCTCGGTGGACAACGTCACCAGCGCCGACAGCAAGGATTCCAGCTACGGCACGCGCCCGCTCACCGAGGAGGAGCGCGCCTACTACCAGGATCAGGTCGACCAGATCAACGAGACGTTCATCCAGACCGTGGCCGAGGGTCGCGACATGTCCGTCGAAGACGTGCGCGCGCTGGCCACGGGTCTCACGTTCACCGGCATGACGGCAGTCGAGAACGGCCTTGCCGACGAGATCGGCACCAAGGACGACGCCGTGGCGAAGGCAGCCGAGCTGGCGAACATCGCGCACTACACCACCGTCACGCTCAAGAATCCCACGAGCAGCCTGTCGAGCCTGCTCGACCTCATGTCAAAGAGCAACGTTTCCACCGACGATATCGCCCGAGCGCTGAAGGAGCTGGACACCGATGGCAGCATCGCCCAATAGCAACGAACGAATCTCGTGGCCCAAGCGCGCCGTCGTCACGGCGGGCATGCCCTACGGCAACAAGCCGCTGCACTTCGGCCACATCGCCGGGGTGTTCGTGCCGGCCGACGCCTTCGCGCGCTTCCTGCGCGACCGCATCGGCGCGGCGAACGTGCGCTTCATCAGCGGCACCGACTGCTTCGGCTCGCCCATCAACGAGGGCTACCGCAAGCTGGTGGAGGCCGGCGAGTTCGACGGCACCATCGCCGAGTACGTCGAGCGCAACCACGAGGCGCAGAAGAACACGCTGGATGCCTACGGCATCAGCCTGTCCATTTACGAAGGCTCCGGCATGGGGCATTCGGGCGACGTGCATCAGCTGATCACCGAGAAGTTCATCGAGAAGCTGCACGAGAACGGGCACTTGCAGCGCCGAAGCACGCTGCAGTTCTACGATGCGGAAGCGGGCACGTTCCTCAACGGCCGCCAGGTGGTTGGGCGCTGCCCCGTGCAGGGCTGCAGGTCCGAGCACGCCTACGCCGACGAGTGCGACTTGGGGCACAGCTACGCCCCCGAGGACCTCATCGCGCCGAAGTCGTCGTTGACGGGCACGACTCCCGAGATGCGCCCGGTGGAGAACTGGTACTTCGATTTGCCCGCGTTCGCCGACTTCCTGCGCGGCCACGTGGCGGCGCTCGAGGCCGACCCCGAGGTGCGCGCCATCGTGCCGCAGACCATCAAGGAGTTCCTCAGCGCCCCCGTCGTCTACATCAAGAACGACGCCCGCGAGGCCTACGATGCCGTGGCGGGCGAGCTGCCGGCCCATCAGCTGCGCGAGGCCGAGAAGGGCAAGCAGAGCTTCGAGATCGAGTTCGCCTCCATCGACGACCGCGACGCGGCGCGCGAGGTGCTGGGGCGGGCGGGCATCCGCTTCCGCACGGGCAAGGCGCTCGTGCCGTTCCGCATCACGGGCAACATCGAGTGGGGCGTGAAGGCGCCGGTCATCGACGGGCTGGAAGGCCTCACGGTGTGGTGCTGGCCCGAGAGCCTGTGGGCGCCCATGTCGTTCACCATGGCCGTCAACGACAAGATGGGCCTGCCGCGCGGCAGCTGGCGCGATTTCTGGTGCTCGGAGGACGCCGAGGTGTACCAGTTCATCGGCCAGGACAACCTGTACTTCTACGGTGTTGCGCAGCCCGCGCTCATCGAGGCGCTGCGCCCTGGCGACATCCTGACGCCCGGCGTGACCGAGCATCCCATCCGCCAGACCACCCTCGTGGCGAACCATCACATCCTGTTCGGCGACAAGAAGGCCTCGTCGTCGGGCTCGGTGAAGCCGCCCACGGCCGACGAGCTGCTGGACTACTACACCGTCGAACAGCTGCGCGCGCACTTCCTGGCGCTCGGCCTCGACCAGAAGTCGGTGGGCTTCAAGCCCAAGCCGTTTTTGGCCACCCCCGAGGAGCTTGCGGACACGCGCGTGGCCGACCCGGTGCTGAAAGAGGGCGCGCTGCTGACGAACGTGTTCAACCGCTTGGCTCGCAGCTGCTTCTACGAGGCGCAGAAGAACTTCGAGGGTTATATGCCGCTGGGCGATGCGTCCGAGGACGTGGTAACGAAGGTGCACGAGGTGCTGCGCACCTACGACGAAACGATGCACCGCGTGGAGCTGCACACCATCATGTCCATCATGGACGAGTTCATCCGCTGGGCGAACAAGCGCTGGTCGGACGGCATCCGCGAGGCCGAGAACACGGGCGATGACGAGCTGCGCCGCCAGGTGCTCGTGGACTCGTTCTTCCTGCTGCGCATGGCAACGCTGCTCATGCACCCCGTGGTTCCGGCGGGCGCCGAGAAGATCTGCGACTACCTCAGCTTCGAGTTCGACGACTTCTTCAGCTGGAACTACGACTTCGAGAACATGGACGAGCTGTGCAGCGCCGGCGAGATCACTGAAGCCCGCCACCGCATCCGCGAGCTGCCCCCGCGCTTCGACTTCTTCGCGAAGCACCCGAGCCAGTACAAGTAACGTCCCGGCAGGGGGCAGGCCCCCAACGGGGATGTTTTCGGGATGAAGAGCGCCCGTCCGCGGAATGCGGGCGGGCGCTTTCGGTTGACAAGTGTTGGGGAGGGGCGGCTGGTTCGACGCATGCGCAGCCGTGGGTGGGTTGCGTGCAGCAAAAACGCCGGTTTGGCAGCGCCGGCTCGTTCGGACGCCTTCTTCTCGGGTTCGGGAGCGTTGTTTTGCGGAATGCGACCGAGCGCCATCTGGAGTTTTGTCGCGGTGTTCTTCGGGATTGGGCATCGAGGCTGCCAAACCGGCGTTTTTGCTGCACGCGGGGCGGCGAAAACGTGCGTCGGCCGTCGCGTGGTCCGGCATCCGAGGGGGCTGGTTGGCGGGCGGTAGCGTCCCGAAAGTTGGTGTATCAATCCGTTTTTGGAGGGCGAAGCCTGCCCGAGAAAAACGGACATCGTC
Source organism: Eggerthella sp. BIOML-A1 (assembly GCF_009875595.1). Lineage (NCBI taxonomy): Bacteria > Bacillati > Actinomycetota > Coriobacteriia > Eggerthellales > Eggerthellaceae > Eggerthella > Eggerthella sp. BIOML-A1. The sequence continues at coordinate 202,367 of NZ_WWRZ01000009.1, forward strand.
TAGAATCGTCAATCACCACAAAAGACAGATTCGAAGGAAGGCGATGCCCGCTATGGACACTCTACTATTCAACGACCCCGAAGTGAAGGGGCTCGCGTTCGCGATCCTCGAGGAATGCACCGACCTGCAGGCCTTCGGGCGCAGGATGCTCGAGCTCCTGGCGAACGCCGCGATGTCGGCGAAGGCCGACGAGGCGTGCAACGCCCCCTACGGGGAGCGCGACGAGGGGCGCGTCAACTCGCGCAACGGCTACCGGGAGCGGGGGCTCTCGACCGCCGCGGGCGACGTCACCCTCAAGATTCCGAAGCTGCGCCGAGGCTCGTTCTTCCCCGAGGACCTGATCGAGCGCTACTGCAGGGTGGACCGGGCGCTCGTCGCGGCGGTGGCCGAGATGTACGTCATGGGGATATCGACGCGCAAGGTGGAGGCCGTCGCGGGCGAGCTCGGCGTGAGGTCGATGTCGAAGTCGCAGGTGTCGCGCCTGTGCGAGTGCCTGGACGCCGAGGTGGACGCGTTCAGGAGGCAGCGCTTCGACGGGGTGCGCTTCGCCTACCTGTGGCTCGACGCCACCTACGTGAAGTGCCGCGCGGAGGGGCGCTCGGCGTCCCAGGCCGTCGTGACCGCGATCGGGCTCGACGACACGGGCCACAAGCGCTTCGTCGGCGTGGACTGCGTGGACACGGAGAGCCACGCCGGGTGGAAGGCGTTCCTCTCCGGCCTGAGGGCGCGCGGCGTCGACGGCGTGCGCCTCGTCGTCTCGGACGCCCACGAAGGGCTCGCGAAGGCGATAGCCGAGACGTTCCAAGGAGCGGCCTGGCAGCGCTGCGTCACGCACCTCATGCGCAACGTGGCGGGCCGCATCCACAGGAAGGACGACCAGAGAAAGGCGCGCGAGGCCATGAAGGCCGTCTTCGCGCAGAAGAGCCCCGTCCTCGTGCGGGCGTGCTACCAAGAGGCGACCGAGGAGGTGCTGAAGATCTCGAGGGCGGCCGGAAACGTGCTCTTGGAGGCCGAGGAGGCGGCGCTCGCCTACCTGGCGTTCCCGGCCACGCACCGCACCAAGATCCGCACCAACAACGTCCAGGAGAGGGCCAACCGCGAGATCAAGCGCAGGACGCGCGTCGTGCAGGGGTTCCCCTCGCGCGAGTCGCTCATCCGCCTGGTGGGAGCGGCGCTCATCGAGGCCGACGAGGAGTGGTCGGCGCGCTGCGTCATCTCCAGGCCCTCGCTCGCGCACGCCTGGAAGGCCCAGGAGCGCGAGGCCCCCGGCGAGGCCGAGGTGCTCGCCGCCCGCGAGGCGGCGCGCAAGATCATAGGGAGCGCCATTGACCCGAAGGAGGACGAAGGCTAAGATTCACCTCGCAAGGGTGCCGGCGATTCTCCGGCGATGGCCCTGATACACCACGATTCGGGACGCGGCCGGCGGGCTGGGTTGGCTGCCGGCCTGGGCGCAAAGAGGGTTCCATGACAATCTCGAAGCAGTTTCGACGTGCCGGTGGGCTTCGCCAAACCGTATAATCCCAGGTGGTGAAAATCTTGCGTCGCCGCCGACGTCCGATCCGGCCGCCGAATTTGTCATGGGACCCGTTTTGCGCCCAGCTCCGCCTCGCTCTATGTCGGATTTGACACGTCAGGGTTCCAACGTGTCAAAGCACTCGTCCTCTTGACGCACTGGGTGCTGCCGTTCGCCCGCATGGACGCTCGCGACGGTGCGGGACGCAACGTGAAAACGCCCGCCCGCATTTCGCGGACGGGCGTTTTCGGTTGGCTCGAGGTTGCGTGCTGCGAAGGGTTTAGGCCACTTCGAACAGCAGAGTCGCCGCAAGCGGGGACACCATGCCGTCGGCGGTTTTCGCGCGCACGGTCATGCGGTAGTCGCCCTTTTCCTCGAACGACGTGGTGAACTGCCAGTTCACCCACTTGTCGGCCGTGGCGCCGTCGGTGTCGCACGACGTCCACGTGCGGCCGTTGTCGAATGAGAACTCGATGGCGGCGATGGGGCTTCCCAGATCGTCGGCCACGCCTTCGAACGTGATCTCGTCGCCTGCCTTGAACACGCAGTCGTCGGAGTAGTTCATGATGTTGATCTTGTTGCGGTAGCACGGGTCCACCTGCTGCACGTCGGGCTCCGCATCCTCCTGCGTCAGCTCGATGTTTACGATGTCGCGCGTGAAGTAGCGCGCCACGGTCTCGGGCATCCACAGCTGCAGGCTCGACCCGGTGGCCGCTTCCAGCTCCTGGCCGTTCACCTGGTACACCAGAAGCGCGTTCTTCTCCAGCGCGTAGCGCAAGGGCAGCGGCTGGCCGAAGCCGTCCGCGCCGTAGGCGGTGACGGTGTTCACGCCGTCCTCGAGGTCGGCCATCTCCACCACGGCCGACAGCGGAACGCCCATGACGGCCGCCTGGCCGAAGGGCGATCCGGTGGCGCACGAGCACGCCATCATCGTCTCCTGGCTGGCGTCGTCGGCCAGGTCGCGCACGTCGATGGTGAAGTTCTTCTTGATGTTGCCGCCCACGTTCACGTAGAAGTTGGCCACGCCGCCCTCCACGTCGACGAGCTCGGTGGCAGGCTTCGAGCACATGCTGGTCAGCGCCGTTCCGAACACGTTGAACAGCTCGTCGTTGGGGGTGACGCCCTCCTGGTTGAAGGTGAACGCTCCCTGGGCGTTGGCCACGGAGACGTAGGACGCGTCGTCCTCGTTGAACCATTGTGCGGTCACGACGTTGTCTCCCACGGCGTGCGTCGTGGCGATCGGGTCCGCGTCGGCGGTCTGCGGCAGTCCGGCCGTAGCGCCGATACCGCCCACTGCTCCGAACATCAGCAGCGCGCCGCCGGCCACGCCGCCCGCGATCTTCTTGGGGTTGTAAGCCATGGCGTCCTCCTACTCGCTCTTCTCGTCAGATGCCGCCGCGACCTTCGGAGGGATCAGCGATGCGCTTTCCAGCACGGTCGTGTCCTCGGGGTTGGGCATCTTGTCCTTCGCGTTGAACATGACGGTCTGGGTCTCGAAGCTCGTCATGCCGCTTTCGGTGGTGGCGCGAACGGTCAGGCAGTACGCGCCTTCCAGTTCGGGCTTGTAGGTGAAGCTCCACCACACCATCTTGTTGCGATCCATGTCGCCGATATCGTACTTCGTCCACGTTTCTCCGCGGTCAAGGGAGAACTCGACGCTTGCGATCTTCTCGTCGTAGCCGTCCACGTAGCCGGTGAATTCGTAGGGCTGGCCGTTCTGCACGAGCAGGCCGTCGGGTACGCCGAGGATGGTGGCGTTGGGCTTGTTCATGGGAACGTCGTCCTCGTTCTGCCATCCGTTCGGGTTGCCGGCCCACTTGTCGGTGTAGTCGATGTCCTCGTCGGTGACGTGGTAGGTGTCGATCTGCTTCGAGTTGATCTGCGCGTCCACGCCTTCCACCCAGTTCGTGCACGGATAGCCGCGCGTCGCGTCGAGGTACTCGCCACCGATCTTGTACACCAGCAGCGCCTCGTCGGAGTCGACCTTGTCCACGGGGAAGGCGCGTTTGGAGCTGCCGTCGGCGCGCAGCGCCTTCACGCCCGTCGTGCCGTTCTTGTAGCCGCCCGCCTTTTCGATGAGCCAGCTCACGGGAATGCCGGTTATCTCGGTGTTCGTGACTCCGCCGCCTCCCACCGGGTTCCAGTTGCACACCATCTTCGAGGTCTTCGTGATCACGGCGCCGTCGGCCTCGGCTTCTTTGATGAGCTCGGGCAGCGTGGCCGTGTACTCGGCGTTCACGTTGCCGTCAACGGTGATGGTCCATTCGTCGAACAGGCTCTGCGGCATCTCGAGGTTGAGGCCGTTCACGCCCGCGCCGTGGCGCATGTTGTCGTAGTAGGCGTGCATCCAGTCGTACGAGAACACGCCGCTTTGATCCTGCGTCTTCTCCTGGTCGATCTTGAAGTCGCCCTGCACGTTCTCGATGTCGTTGATGCCCCACAGGCGATCGTATTTCGTGAGATCCCACAGCTCCAGGCCCGCACCGTTCTCGGTGGCGTTGTGGCAGGACATGCAGTCGCCCTGATACTGGTTGACGAAGTCGCTCTTCGTGCGCGATCCGTAGTGAACGGCGTGCATGAGCGTGCCGAACTCGTACTGCTTCGCGATGTAGCCCGGAGCGTAGGAGTGGCAGAACAGGCACTGCTGCAGCGTGGTCTTGTTGTCCAACTCGTCGTTCCAGGCAACCGGGTGCTCGTAGGGCAGGTGCTTCAGCAGCGAGTTCATGTCGGCATGGCACGATTCGCAGCCGCGGTTGTCGGCGTCCAGCCAGTAGGTGTTGTACGAGTTGGAACCGGCTTGGATCTGCCAAGCGTCGGGGTTCACCTCGTACTCGGTGGGCGTGCGCTGCACCATCTGCCCGTTCGGCAGGGTGCGCACTTCGGGAGCGTATTCGGTCGCAACCTGGTCCCAGCGGTCCCATAGGTTGTCGAGGTATTCTTTGCCGGGATAGTAGTTCTCGTCGATGTCCTCGTTCGTGGTGCCTTCGGCGCCGTCGATGACGGCCTGCTGCTCGGGCGTGAGCTTCTGCTCCTGCGGGACGGCGCCTCCGTCCCCGGACGGAGCGGCGGCGCCCGCGTTCTCCGACTGCTGCGGCGCGCATCCTGCCGCCAGGCCGAGCGTGCAGGCCGCGCAGGTTGCCACGATGATGGCCTTCTTGTTGAGCCTCATGCATCCCCCTTTCCTTGTCTTGGTTCCCGTCGTCCGCCATGCGCGCTCGCGCTTCGCCGTTTGCGTCCCTCCCTTCTTCCTCTTGCGTCGTCGATGCGCGCGGACCGTCCCATCGTAGGATGCGGGCTGCCGTGCGCGCCATCGCCCAAGTATCCGATTCGCGGGTCGTCCGATGATTTCCGCATCGGACACTTTGGCCGATGCCCGTGCAGAGCGGGGTGATTCTGCCGGTTCGGACCGAACGCGCCGTTTTTGAGGGTGCGGGCGTGCGAAGGGCGTGCGATAATGAGAGGCGGTCGCCGTGCGGCGGCCTGATGTTGGGGAGGCTTGGGGAATCACCGATCATGGGCAACCGCGGTCTGCAAATCAATCCGGTGGGCGTGCTCGCTTCGTGCGGGCTGGGGCTCAATCTGGTCTGGTGCACGTTGATGGGCCACACGCTGGGCTTCATGTCGTCAACAGCCGGCATGGATGCGTGGGCGAATCCGCGCCTGTTCTTCCTTGCCGGTATCCTTCTATGCACGGCGGCGTTCGCGACGGCTCCGCGTGCGCTCAAGCGCGCCGACGGCATGCTGCGCTTCGTGCTGCCGCTGTTGTCGGCCTTCGGCACGGCGTGCTTCGGCATGTCGTTCCACCAGACCTTCTTCGATCCCGGGGCGCTGGCCGTGGGCGGCCTGTTCGTGGCCGGCGTGGGTTACTTCTGGCTGGCGGCGCGCTATATGCTGCTGCTCGCGCGCACGCAGGGCTACGTGTGCGCCGTCGCCAGCATAGCGGGCAGTCTGGTGCTGAAGCTTCCCGTTTTGCTCGTGCTCAGCGCGTTCGCAAGCCCCGCAGTGCAGGTGATCGTCGCCATCGCCATGCCTGTGTCCACGGCGCTTCTGTTCGAAACGGCATGCGCTCTTGCGCGCGATCGTGCCGATCTCGCGGCAGGGGAGGGCGTTTCGGATGCCGTTGCGCCTTCGAGGGCGGCTTCCGCCTCGGAGGGCTCTCGCGCTCGTACGGTGTTCGGCGTGCCGGCCGTCCCGCGCACGCGCGAGCGCACGTCGGCTGCCGAACGCCGCACCATGCTCGTGCTGTTGGCTATCGCGGCGGTGGTGCTGGCTGTCATCCGCTCGGTGAGCTACCTGGGGATGTGGGGCGATACGAACGCGAACATCTCCACGGCGCTGCCGTGGCTCACCGCCATGATCGTTCCGGCCGTCTGCGTCGTGGTGTTCGCCTACGCCGCGCTCGCGCGCCTGGCCGATGCCGCGTTGCCGATCCGATTCCAGCCTGCGCTGCTGCTCATCCTGGTGGGTTTGTTCGTCGTAGCCATCCAGGCGAACCCCACGGGAGCGTCGCTCGGGTTCCTCACCGTGGTCATCCAGATCGACGAGCTGTTCGCGCACCTCTTGTTCTGGACCGTCGTGGTAACGGCGCTCGACGTGCTCGACGTGCCGTCGTACCGCGTCATGGGGGTGGCCGGCGTGGTCTATGCGGGAGCGTCCATCGCCTGGGTGCTGTTGTTGGGACGCGCGGCCATCGTGGACACGTTGCTCGTGATGCTGGCAACCTACGCTTTCGTGGTCGTTGCGCTGTGCGCCGTATGGTTCGTGCCGAGTCGAAAGGATGCCGCTTCGGGCGAGGTCGCTGCTCCGCTCGTGCAGACGGTGTCGGACACGTGTCTCGAGCTGGCGGGACGTTATGCGCTGTCGCCGCGCGAGACCGAGGTGTTCGTGCTTCTGGCCCAGGGCCGCACGCGCGCCTTCATCCAGGACGAGCTCGTGCTGTCAGGCAGCACCGTGAAGACCCACGTCTCCCATATCTACGCCAAGATGGGCGTCCACGACCGCCAGGAGATGATGGACCTCATCTGGGGCTGACGCGTAGAATTCGATGGCGACCGCTCTCTCGTGGTATGATACCCATCCGGTTTTGCCCCTCCGACGCGAAAGGCCCTCCACATGCATGTAGACATATACACCGACGGTGCGGCGCGGGGGAATCCGGGGCCGGGGGGCTACGGCACGGTGCTGCGCTTCGTCGATTCGAAGGGCGCCGTCCACGAGAAGGAGCTGTCGCAGGGCTACGAGCGCACCACGAACAACCGCATGGAGCTCATGGCCGTGGTGGCGGGTCTCGAAGTGCTCAAGCGCCCGTGCTCCATCACGCTGTACTCCGACTCGCAGTACGTGGTGAACGCCTTCAACCAGCATTGGGTTGACGGCTGGCTCAAGCGCGGCTGGAAGAACGCGCAGAAGCAGCCCGTGAAGAACGACGATCTGTGGAAGCGTCTGCTGGCGGCCAAGGAGCCTCACGACGTGACGTTCGTGTGGGTGAAGGGGCATGCGGGCCATCCCGAGAACGAGCGCTGCGACGAGCTGGCCACGACGGCCGCCGACGGCGCGGGGCGCATTCGCGACGAGGGCTTCAGCGGATAAGCGAGGATTCCGAAGCTGCACCCGGCTCACCCGAGGTTCGTATGATGTTCCTGTTCGATTTCCAAGCTGTTTCGTAGGCGAGCCATGCGATCTGATACACTAGCTCGCAATGTATACGAGCATCTGAGCGCAGGTGGAGGTTCCCACATGCAACAGCAAGCAACGCGCGCCCGCAAGGGCGTGTTCGCGGGAGCAGTGGCTGCGGCCCTCGCGGCGACTCTCATGATCCCTTCGTTGGCGTACGCCGATCCGACTGCCAGCGAAAAGCAGGCTGAAGCTCAGGCCGCGCTCGCATCGCTCAACAGCATGCAGAGCACGCTCAACCGAACCTCCGTCGTCTACGATGAGGCCTTGGCCGCGCAGAGAGAAGCCGAGGCCAAGCGCGACGAGGCGCAGGCGCGCATCGACGAGGCGAACGGCCAGATCGCCGACCTTCAAACCCGATTGGGATCTCGTGCGCGCAGCATGTACCGCACGGGCGGAAGCTCGTTCCTCGACCTGCTGCTGGGCGCCACCACCTTCCAGGAGTTCTCGACGGGTTGGGATATGCTCAACACCTTGAACGAGAACGATGCCGATCTCGTTCAGCAGACGAAAGATCTGCGTGCCGAAGTGCAGGAGCAGCAGGCCGCCTATGCAGAGCAGCAGCGCGTAGCCGCCGAGAAGGCCGATGAGGCGCTGCGCTCCAAGCAGGAGGCGGCGTCCACGATGTCCGCCATGCAGGCTACCTACGACAGCCTGAGCGCCGAAGCGGCCGAGCTGCTGGAGCAGGAGCGCGCTGCGCAGGCAGCCGCCGATGCAGCTCAGGCCCAAGCCGTGGTGGAAGCGTCTGCGCGTCAGGCCCAAGAGAACGCGAACGCTTCGGGCAATGTTGCTCCGGGCAACGATCCCTCGCCTTCTCCGTCGCCTTCGCCCTCTCCGTCGCCCGCTCCGAGCGAGCCTTCCGGACCCTCCTACAATCCTGTGACGGGCAATGCTATCGTCGACCGGGCGTACGGTTGCATAGGATTGCCGTATTCGTGGGGTGGGGTAGGACCGAGCTCGTTCGATTGCTCCGGCCTGGTAAGCTATGCCGTGACTGGAAGCTTCTCCCGATGGGGAACCACGAACACGTTCATGGGCATGTCGCAGGTAAGCGATCCTCAACCTGGCGATATCGCCACCAGTTGGGGCCACTGCGGTATCTACATCGGCAACGGCCAGATGATCCATGCTCCAACCTTCGGCCAGACGGTGTGCATCAGCCCGGTGCAGGGTGACATGATCATCGTTCGCCCGTAGCCCCGGATTCCTCAAGCGAAAGAAAACGGCCCTTCGGGGCCGTTTTCTTTCGGGTGCATGCTGCGGCAGCGCCTACCGCACGCTGTTCTTGATGAGCGAGCGCAGTTCGTCGATGCCGATGCCCTTCTCCGACGAGCATACCACCAGCGGCACGTCGGTTCCCAGCTTCAGCTGCTTCTTCAGTGCAGCCTTCTGCTTCATCTGCTGCTGGCGGCTGAGCTTGTCGGCCTTCGTCAGCACTACGGCGAACGGCAACTCGGCCTCCTGCAAGAAGCCGATCATGTTCATGTCGAGGTCGGATGCCTCGTGGCGGATATCCACGAGCGATACCACCAGCGCGAGGTCGCGATCCTGGTTGAAGTAACCCTCGATCAGCTCCGACCAGCGGCTCTTGTCCGATTTCGACACCTTGGCGTAGCCGTAACCCGGCAGGTCGACGAAGCGCACGCCGTCGCACGAGAAGAAGTTGATGGTGGCCGTCTTGCCCGGCGTCTGCGACACCTTTGCCAGGCCTTTGCGGTTGAACAGCTTGTTCAGCAACGACGACTTGCCCACGTTAGAGCGTCCTGCGAACGCAATCTCGGGCATAGTCGAAGGCGTGAGCTGAGACGACACGCCGAACGATCGCTCGAATGTCACGTTGTTGATGTTCATGGGGCGCTCCTTGCCGCTGGCTGTTCTCGGTGCCCTTCATGGTACCCGAATCGCGCGGGGAATGCGGGCGGAACCCGGCAAACCCCCGCATTCCCCATGGGATGCGTCAGACGTGTTTGCGTCCCGTGTACAGCGCCAGTGCCATGCAGGCGAGGCTCGCCCATGCCCAGAAACGATGCTGCTTCATGCCCGACCTCCTTCGCTTCGATGCTGACGATACGAGTTAACCATGATTGACTTTATACGACAAGCGTATTATCCTTTAAAAGTTAGATTCGTGCAACTTCGAATCGAAGCGAGCGGATGCGGAACCAACGAGAGAGAGGCGCAAGCGATGGGATTCAGGAAGAAGAGCGGGCTCTTGGTGGGCATGGGCTTTCTGTTGGGCACGGTGGGCGTGAAGGCGCTGACCAGCAGCACCGCCAAGAAATGCTACGTGCGGGGCGTCGCGCAGGGTCTGCGCGCGAAAGCGACGTACGAGAGCATCGTGGAGCAGGCGAAGGCCGAGGTCGACGACATCGTGGCCGAGGCCGCCTACATCAGCGTCGCCGGCAAGGATGGGGAACGTCCTGCCGAGCCTGTTGTCGAGGCCGACGAACAGCCGGCGAAGTAGAGCGCGATGGACTACGTCATCGCGAGCGAGATCCCCGGCCGCTTGCGCGTGCGGCTGGTCGGTCCCGTGCCCGCCGGCGATCTCGACGCGCTCTACCGCGTGCTGGGCGCGTGCCCGGCGGTGGAGCACGCGAACGTCTATCCTCGCATCGGCAGCATCGCCGTGCACTACCGCGCGGAGGACGGCGCGCGGCAGCGGGTGCTCGATCGCCTGGACTCCATCGACGCCGAGGTCATCGCCGAAGCCCGCTCGAACTGCGGGATAGAGCTGGCGCCGCGCACCCAGTCGCTGCTCATGGACATCGCGGTGCTCGTGGGGTCGTACTTCGCGCGCCGGTGGTTCCTGCCGAAGCCCGTCGCGGCCCTCGTCACCGCCTGGCGCTACCGCGGCTTCCTGGCGGCGGCGGTTCGCTCGCTCGGGCGGGCGCGGCTCGACGTGCCCGTGCTTGACGCTGCCGCCATCGGCATGTCGTTCGCCAAGCGCGACCCGCGCACGGCGGGCGAGACGATGCTGCTGCTGAACATGGGCGAGACGCTGGAGGAGTACACGCGCTCGCGGTCGGAGGGAGCGCTCGTGAGCGCGCTGCTCGATCTTCCGGAAACCGCGCAGCTCGTCGAGGACGACCAGGAGATCCAGGTGGCGGCATCGGACCTCAAGCCGGGCGACTGCATCGCCGTGCGCACCGGCATGCCCGTGTGCGTCGATGGCGAGGTGGTGCGCGGCACAGCCATGGTGAACCAGGCTGCCCTCACCGGTGAGCCGTTGGCGGTTGAGCGCGGCGTGGGCGACAACGTGTTCTCGGGCACCGCGGTCGAGGACGGCGAGATCATCGTGCGCGTGACGGCGGATGCGGGTGAGACGAAGCTGCGTTCCATCGTGGCGCTCGTGGAGCAGGCGGAATCCTTCAAATCGGAAACCCAGTCGCGCATGGAGCGGCTGGCCGACCGCATCGTGCCTTGGAACTTCCTCCTGGCAGGCGCCGTGGCGCTTGCCACGCGCAGCCTCGTGAAGACGTCGGCGGCGCTCATGGTGGACTACTCCTGCGCCCTCAGGCTCACTGGCTCCATTGCCGTGCTGGCGGCCATGAGCCAAAGCGCGCAGGCGGGTTTCACCGTGAAGGGCTCGAAGCACTTCGAGGCCATGGCGGCGGCCGACACCATCGTGTTCGACAAGACCGGGACGTTGACCGAGGCCACGCCCAACGTGGCCTGCGTGCTGGCGCTCGACGGGTGGAACCGCCGCGAAGTGCTGCGGCTTGCCGCCTGCCTGGAGGAGCATTTCCCGCACCCGGTGGCTCGCGCCGTGGTGCGCGCGGCCGCGGAGAAGAACCTTCGCCACCGCGAGCGCCACGCCGACGTGGAGTACCTCGTGGCGCATGGAATCGCGTCGTCGCTCGACGGCAAGCGCGTGGTCATCGGCTCGGAGCATTTCGTCGTGGAGGACGAGGGCGTGTCCCTCACCGAGGAGCAGAAGCGCCGCGTGGCCGAAGAAACGGAGGGGCTGTCGCCGCTGTACCTGGCGGTGGACGGCGAGCTGATCGGCGTCATCGGCATCGAGGACCCGCTGAAGGCCGGAGTGCGCGAGGCCATAGCCGACCTGCGGATGCTCGGGTTCAAGCGCGTCGTCATGCTCACGGGCGACGGCGAGCGCACGGCGGCGCGCATCGCGGACGCCGCCGGCGTGACGGAGTACCGCGCCAACCTGCTGCCCGAGGACAAGTATGCGTTCGTTGAGCGGCTGAAGGCGGAGGGGAGCAAGGTGGTGATGGTGGGCGACGGCGTGAACGACGCTCCGGCGCTCTCGCTGGCCGACGTGGGCATCGCCATGGGGCAGGGCACTGCCGTGGCGAAAGAGGTGGCTGACATCACGCTGACGGGAGGGCGCCTGAGCGCGCTCGTGACGCTGCGGACGCTGAGCGCGGGGCTGACCGCGCGCCTGAATGCATCGTTCAAGGAGGTCGTCGCCATCAACTCGGCGCTGCTGGCGGCGGGCATCGGCGGTCTCGTCGCGCCTCAGACCTCGTCGCTGCTGCACAACGTGTCCACGGTGGCGCTCAGCGTGAGGAACGGCGGGGCGTACCGCGTCTAGCGCCAGGCCGTCGGCGGCGCTGCGAACGCCTCCTCGAAGGCGTTGCCGATTGACGCGAAGCCGTGCAGCGCGGGTTCGTCCGAGAACAGGTCGAGCAGCAGGGAGCGCTGGGCGGCCGGGAGGTCGAGGTCGTCGAACCAAGGGAGCTTCGCGCTTCCGCCGCGACGTGGAACGGCGGGGTTCGCGTACAGCAGGAACAGCAGCACGTCGGGGAGCCCGGCGCGATCGGTCGCGATCGCGGCCGGGCTCGCCGCGTTCCGGTCGAAGAAGCCGGCCAGTCCGAAGTCGACGAGCGACGCCGTCCCTTCATCGTCGATCAGCAGGTTCGCCGGCCGCACGTCGCCGTGCGCCACGCCGCGGCCCTCCAGGTGCGCGAGCGCGTCGATGACCTGGCGGCCGATGGAGGCGATCGCCGCTTGGTCGAACGATCGTCGTTGCCGGAACAGCAGGCGATCGAGGGAAGTTCCGGGCATGAGGCTTTGCGCCATGAAGCAGCGCCCGCGGTCGTGTGCGCCGTCGCGCTCGCGCACGATGCCGAGCCAGCGGGGGACGGCGGGGTGCGCGCACAGCGACAGCGCCTTCGCCTCGTTCCAGAGAGCGTCGCAGTCGCGTGACCCCTGCTCGGGCCTGATCAGCTTGAGGGCGGCGATGCGGGGCTCGCCGCTTGCGCGCGAGGCGCGAAAGCACGTGCCGAAGCGGCCTTGGCCCAGCACGGCGTCGAGCCGCCATGCGCCGAACGTGCGGCCGACGAGCCTGCGGTCGCCGGCCGCGGTGGCGAAGCGCGCTAGCCGCGCGGCGTGCCGCATTCGGGGCAGAACTTCGCGCTGGGAGGCAGCGTCGCGCCGCATTGCGCGCAGAACCCGCCGCCCAGCTTCTCGCCGCATTCGAGGCAGAACTTGGAGCCTGCCGGCACCTGCGCGTTGCACTTCGGGCAGGAAAGCGAGCCTGCGGAAGAGGAGGGATGCGGCGTCTGCGTCTGGGGCGCGGCCTGCACCTGGCCGGGGAAGGGCTGTGCGGCCTGCTGAGGATAGCCGTGGCCGTAGCGCTTGCGGTCCGAGCTGCTGAACGAGCCCATAAATCCGCCGAGCTTGCCCATGAACCCTTGCTGTTGATAATAGCCGCTGCCTTGGTTGGTGCGGCGCTTTTTGCGACCGCTCATGGAGAAGAGCCCCATCGGGTGGTCCTTTCGATCGGCTGGATAGCTGAGTCCCAGCATACCCGAAAGCATCGCGCACCCGCGCATCGCCGTTCGACTACCGGAAAAATCCAAGGGGCGAAGCAAGCGCAGCGCCGCGTCGGCCGTGCATCGGTTTCGCAACCGGAGCGTTGCGTGTTCGGAACGCGGGCGAGCCCGCTTCGACCGCGTCGCTACACTGGATGCTTCTGCCGCTTGCAAGAGCCGGAGGCGGGCGGGTTCGCGAACGAGGAAAGGCGGTCGGATGGGAAAGGCGGGCAAGTTCAGGGAAAGCACGGCCAGCATGCTGCCCGTGCTGTTGGCGTGCTCCTTCACGGCCTCGTTCGGGCAGAGCATGATGAACGTCGCCCTGCCCGAGCTGGCGGAGCGCTTCGGCATCACGCTCTCCATCGCGAACTGGGTGATCGTCGGGTACATGGTGGTTGCCGCGACGGCCATCATGCTGGCGGCGTTCATGCTGCGCCGTCTCGGGCTGCGCCGCGTGTTCTTCGTCGGGGCGGGGGCGCTTGCGCTCGGAAGCGCGTTCGCGCTGGTTTCGCAGAACTTCCCCATGTTGTTCGCCAGCCGCCTCGTGCAGGCGGTGGGCACGGGCTTGTTCTTCCCGTCGGTGACGAGCGTCATCATGGCGAACTCGCCGGCGGAGGTGCGCGGCACGCGCCTTGCACTGAACAGCGGCGTCATCGCCGTGGGGCTTGCCGTCAGCCCCACGGTCTCGGGCTTCGCGCTCACGCAGTTCGGGTGGCGCTCGATGTTCGTCGTCTCGCTCGCCATGTCCGCCGCGCTGCTTGCGGTCGGCTTCTTCCGCATCCGCGGCGGTCCTTCGTCGGTCCGCATCCCCATCGACGCGCTCAGCGTGGTGCTGGGCCCGCTCGGGCTGGCCGCGTTTCTGTACGGCCTGGGCGAGATCACCCACGACGCCGGCCCCTCCGTCATCGCGCTGGCGGCGGGCGCAGTGCTGTTGGCCTTGTTCGCCTGGCGCCAGTTCTCGTTGAAGGACCCGCTGCTCGACCTGCATCCTCTTGCCCGTCCTCGGTTCGCCGTGGGCATCTTGCTGGTCATGGTGGGCATGCTCACGTCGTTCTCCATGAGCATCCTGTTGCCGCTGTACTACGAGGGCGCGCTGGGCCGCACGGCGTTCTTTGCCGGCCTGCTGCTGTTGGGGCCCGTGCTGGTGAACGCGGCGTTCACGTTCCTCGGGGGTCGGCTGTTCGACAAGCACGGCGCGTGGCCGCTCATCCCCGCAGGCCTCGTGCTGGTGCTGGCGGGGCAGGCCGCGGCGTTCTTCTCGGCCGAGGGCATGGTCGCCGTCTTGATCATACTGTCGTCGGCGGCCGTGTACGCAGGCGCCGGGTTCGTGGTGGCGCCGTCCAAGACCGCGGCGCTCGGAACGCTGCCGTCCGCGATGTACTCCGCCGGCGCCTCTATCAACTCCACGGCCGTGCAGATCGCCTCGGCCCTCGGCTCGTCGCTGTTCGTCGGCGTGCTGTCGGCCGACGTGCTGCGCGACACGGCCGCGGGCGCGGCGAAGGCGGCGGCGTACGCGTCGGCGTTCGCGCACACGCTCTCGATCGCCGTCGCCATCGCCGTGGCGGGGCTGCTGGTCGCGTTCTTCTATGCGCGCGCCATGCGCAAACCGGCCGGTAAGCAGCGGTGACAACTTCCGGTTGTCGAGAAAAACCGTGAAAAGCATCCGAAAGTTGGTTGAGGGAACCGCGGTTTCGGTGCATGCTGTAGAGAGAAGGCAAGCGAGAGGAGAATCCTATGAGCTTCCGAGACAACCTCCAGCATCTGCGTGGAACGCGCGATTTGAGCCAGGCGCAGCTTGCGACGCTGCTCGGCGTGAGCCGCCAGTCCGTGGCGAAGTGGGAGGCCGAGAAAAGCTACCCCGAGATGGACAAGCTCATCAAGCTGTGCGACCTGTTCGAGTGCTCGCTCGACGACCTCGTGCGAGGCGACTCAACCGGCAGCGCGACGGCGAGCGAGGCGATCGTGGAGGCCGAGCCAGCCTCCGCAGCCACGCCTGTCGATAAGGACGGCTACGACGAGCACATGCGCCGCCGTGCGTGGGATGTCGCTGCGGGCGTGGCGGTGATCGTCATGAGCTTTGGGGTGGCGATGTTCGTGACGGGCGGCGGTTACAACAGCGCGACGGTTTCGGCGAGCATCATCGTCCACCTCGTAGGGATCGCGCTCGGCCTGTGCTTTTTCGTTCCGACGTATCGCAGCCATGCGGCGTTTCGCAAGGAGCATCCGGTGGTCGAGGATTGCTACACGCCGGAGGAGAAGGCGGAAGCGCGCCGTCGGAAGTTGTTCGGCGTCGGTGGCGGTGTCGCGCTGCTTGTCTTGGGCATGTTCATGCCCGGCATGCTCCAATCGATTCAGATGTTCTCGTTCGTGCCGTTGTGGCTGTTCGCTTGCTTCGCCGCCGCAGCCGCTCTGCTCGTCCACTCCGTCATGATGGACCGCCGCGTCGACGTGTCCTTCTACAACGGCGCCCCCGATTTCACGATCCAATCCCTCCTTCGAGGGCGTCGTACTGACTCCTGATCTCGTCGCGCAGCTCGTCTTCGGCTTGAACGTGGGTGCCGCCGTCGGCCGGTCGTGAATTCGCCGCATCCGCTCGCGGTTGTGGGCAACCGCGCACAACCGCGCCCTTTTGCGCTTTCCGCTTGCAAACGCTGGGCGGCGTGGTATAATTCTGCGGTTTCTAATTACGCATGCTTGCGCGACCCGCTCCGCTAGTGGCCAACCGAAAAAGGCTGCGGGGCTCGGGGATGACCGCAGGCAGAGGACTAACGAATGGAGAGAGTCATGACGAAAGTCAGCATCACCTCGCTGCTCGATGCGGGCAGCCACTTCGGCCATCAGACGCGCCGTTGGAACCCCAAGATGAAGCCGTACATCTTCGGCAGCCGCGGGGACATCTACATCATCGACCTCAAGCAGACGCTCGTGGGCCTCGACCAGGCGTACACGTTCGTGTCCGAGCTGGCCAAGAAGGGCGGCACCGTGCTGTTCGTGGGCACGAAGAAGCAGGCCCAGGAGGCCGTCGCCGATGCTGCGAACCGCTGCGGCATGCCCTACGTGAACGCCCGTTGGCTCGGCGGCATGCTGACCAACTTCGTGACCATCCGCTCCCGCGTGAACCGCATGGAGGAGCTGGAGGCCATGGAGGCCGACGGCCGCATGGCCGTGCTGCCCAAGAAGGAGCAGATCCTGCTGCGCAAGGAGCTGTCCAAGCTGCAGACGAACCTCAACGGCATCCGCAACATGAAGCGCACGCCCGACGCCGTGTTTGTGATCGACACGAACCGCGAGGCCATCGCCATCCATGAGTCCCGCCGCCTCGACATCCCCGTGGTGGGCACGCTGGATACGAACTGCGATCCGGACGACGTCGATTACGGCATCCCCGCGAACGACGACGCCATCCGCTCGGTCCGCCTGCTGGCCGACTTCATCGCCGACGCCGTCATCGCCGGCGTGGGCGTGCCGATGACCGCCGCTGACATGGGCGAGGTCGCCGTCGAGGCTGCCGCCGTGGAGGCCGTGGAGGCCCCTGCCGCCGAGGCCGCGCCCGCCGAGGCCGCTGCCCCTGCCGCCGAATAAGCTGATCTGCGCATCTATTGCACTGAACGCGCCGTCGCGCCCTTCCCGCGCGGCGGCGCTCGACACCCCGCCGCGTCCCAAGGCCGCGGCATCGTGAGAGAAAGGAACAACGTGGCTGCTGTTACCGCTTCCATGGTCAAGGAACTCCGTGAAATGACCGGCGCCGGCATGATGGAGTGCAAGAAGGCGCTCGTCGAGGCCGACGGCGACATGGACAAGGCCGTCGACGTGCTGCGCACGCGCGGTCTGGCCGCCGTGGCCAAGAAGGCCGGCCGTGCCACCAACGAAGGCACCGTCATGGCCATCGTCTCCGACGACGCCACGTCCGGCGCGGTCGTCGAGCTGAACTGCGAGACCGACTTCGTGGGCATGAACGACAAGTTCAAGGCCTACGCCGAGAAAATCGCCAAGGCCGCCCTGGCCGCCAAGCCCGCCGACCTCGACGCCCTCAAGGCCGCCGACGCCGAAGGTGAGACGGTGGAAGCCGTTGTCACCGACGCCATCCACACGCTGGGCGAGAACATCCAGCTCGCCCGCTTCGCGGTGGTGGAGGGCGGCGCCGTGTCGTCCTACATCCACGGCGGCGGCAAGATCGGCGTGCTCGTGCAGTTCGATGTCGAGGGCATCGACCCCGCGTCCGACGGCTTCAAGCAGTACGGCCGCGACGTGGCCATGCAGGTTGCCGCCGCCGCTCCGGTGGCCGCCACCCGCGAGGCCGTCGACCCGGCCGTCGTCGAGCACGAGAAGGCCATCTACATGGCTCAGGCCGCCGAGTCCGGCAAGCCCGAGGCCATCCAGGAGAAGATGGCCGTCGGCCGCCTGGAGAAGTTCTTCAAGGAGAGCACGCTGACCGAGCAGGCTTTCGTGAAGAACCCGGACCAGTCCGTGAACGACTACACGGCCGAGGTTGCGAAGAGCCTGGGCGGCGAGATCAAGATCGTCGACTTCAAGCGCTTCGTGCTTGGTGAATAGCTGCGTTCCGGCGGCCTGATGGCCGTCGGAATCGCTCGACGCTGCGAAGCCCCCTCGCACCGATCCTCAGCCCTTTTTCGCTTGCCTTCGCGTACCGAAGTACGCTCAGCCGCGAAACGAGGCGAGGATCGGCACGAGGGGGCTTCTCGCTGTCTTGCTGCGCCAACCTGCGTTTTTCGTTTCGGTACCAGCAGCTATCGGCCCTTCTGCTTTCGTTGTGATGATGGTGGGCGCGCAGCCTCCCTGTTCTTATAATGGTGGGTACCGCGAAGGGCGCCTCGGACGGCGTCCGCCACCCAATGAAACCAACGCCCGGACCCTCGTCGTCGCGGGCGCGGAGGATGCTTCCATGGCTGAAGAGATCATCATCGTACAGGGCAACAACACGCTGGCCGGCGACGTCGCCGTGTCGGGCGCGAAGAACTCGGCGCTCAAGCTGATCGCCGCCGCGCTGCTGGGCCAGGGGGAAACGACCATCCATAACGTCCCGCTCATCTCGGATATCAGCATCATGTCCGACGTGCTGCGCTGTTTGGGCGCGCGGGTGGAGCGCGACGGCCATACGCTGACGGTGGACACCTCCGCCATCGACAAGCACGAGACCCCCTACGAGCTGGTGTCGAAGATGCGTGCGAGCATCTCGGTGCTCGGCCCGCTCGTTGGCCGCTTCGGATGCGCCCGCGTGGCCATGCCGGGCGGCTGTCAGATCGGCGCTCGCAAGATCGACATGCATCTTGTCGGCCTCGAGGCCATCGGCGTGGAGTTCTCCATCGACCACGGCTTCCTTGAGGCCAGCACGCCCAACGGGCTGCACGGCGCGCACGTCGTACTCGACTTCCCCAGTGTGGGAGCAACCGAGAACCTGCTCATGGCCGCCGTGGCGGCCGAGGGCTCCACGGTCATAGAGAACGCCGCGCGCGAACCCGAGATCGTGGATCTTGCGAACATGCTCGTGTCCATGGGGGCGCGCGTCGCGGGCGCGGGCTCGGACATCATCGAGGTCGAGGGCGTGCCGCTTTCTTCGCTGCATCCTTGCGAGCACACGACGGTGGGCGACCGCATCGAGGCCGGCACCTTCCTGGCCGGAGGCGCGCTGACGGGCGGTCCCGTCACCGTGCACGGCATCGATCCGTCGTATCTGCGCGTTGCGCTCATGAAGCTCCGCGCCATGGGCTGCGACGTGGAGACGGGCGACGACTGGATCACCGTGGGCCGCACGCGCCCGCTGGCTCCCATCGACTTGCAGACGCTGCCGCATCCCGGGTTTCCCACCGACCTTCAGGCGCAGTTCATGCTGCTGGCCGCGTTCGCCGACGGCATGTCCGTCATCACCGAGAACGTGTTCGAGAACCGTTTCATGTTCGCCAGCGAGCTCATGCGCATGGGCGCGGACATCGCCATTGAGGACCATCACGCCCTCGTGCGCGGCGTGGACGTGCTGCAGGGCGCCGACGTGTCGTCCACCGATCTGCGCGCCGGGGCGGCTCTCGTGCTGGCCGGCATTGCGGGGGAGGGCGAGACTCGCGTGCACAACATCGGCCATATCGATCGCGGTTACGAGGACTACGTGGGCAAGCTGCGCGCTCTCGGCGCCGATGTCGTGCGCGCTGAAACCGAGCAAGCCCAGATGTCCCGGTAGCGAGCGCCCATGGTCAACAAACGCAAGCAGGGCCTGACGCAGGCTCGTGCGAAACTTACGTCGCATCGCATGAGGTCGGCAACGGTCGGCACCCATGTGCCGCGACGCTCGTCGCGTCATATGAACGGCGAGGCGGTGGGATTCTCCAGCCCGCGCAAAAGGAAGCGCGCGGCTCGCGGCATCGTGGAAACCATTCTGCCCGTCACATCGTCGGGCGAGAGCTCGTCGCAATACGCCCGCCGCGTCAGCCGTCGCGAATTCGCCCAGGACATCCAACGTAAGGCGCGCATCCGCCGCATCGTCGCGATCGCGGTCTGCCTGCTCGTGGCGGTTGCCGTCGCCGCCGCCGTCGGCGTGGCGACGTTCTTCGGGTCGCTCGACGCGAAGCTCGGACTCAAGGATTCCGATGCAGCGTCGGCGCTCGTTGCTCCCAAGGCCGATGCGAAGGCGTTCTACACGGTGGTGTCGGCCGACCTCGATGCGCCGGGCTCGGCGAATGCGACGGACGGCCCCGACGCCATCGCGCTGGTGCGCGTCGACGAGGAGACCCGCGTCGTCACCGTCGTCTCGATTCCGCCTACGCTGCAGGTGTCGCTGAAGGACGGCAAGAAGCACCCGCTGCGCGAGGCTTCGACGCAGGAGGGCGATGCCGCGCTCGTGTCGGCCGTGGCCGACTTCGCAGGGGTGAACGTGGCTCATTACGTGAAGACCGACGCCGAATCCATCGTGCGCCTCGTGGACGCCCTCGGCGGCGTCGAGGTGAACGTGGCCGAGGAGGTGGACGACCCGAACGCGGGCGATGCTTACCTGCCGGCGGGCACCCAGACGCTCGACGGCGCGCAGGCGCTCACGTTTTTGCGCGCCAGCAACTTCTCGAACGGCCTCGAAGTCCAGGCGGCGAACCAGCGCGAGCTGCTCACGGCACTGTCGCTGCGCCTTCTGGGGGAAGGGCGGCTGAGCTTCCTCGCCACGCTCGACAACGTGGGAGGGTCGTTCCAGACCGACCTTTCGGCTGCGGCCGCGCTTTCCGTCGCCGATGCGCTTCGCGGTGTGGACTCTTCCTCGGTGTACGGGGCGCTTGTGCCCGGCTACGAGACCGCGCGCGATGGCGCGAGCTCGTATGTGGTGTCTTCCGATGCCTGGAAGAGCATGATGGAGCTCGTGGCGGCCGGTTCCGAGCCCGTGGTGGAGCAAACGGCGCCCCAGGTGGATCCGGGCAGCTTCACCATCACCGTACGCAACGGCTCGGGCGTGACGGGCGGGGCCGGCCAGATTGCCGACGCGCTGAAAGACCGCGGCTTCGACGTGACCGAGACGGGCAACACCGACACGTACGCTTACGACGAGACGCTCGTCGTGTACAACGACGACGCGTTCGAGGCGGCGGCGGAAACCGTGGTGGCGTCGCTCGGCCTGGGCCGTACGGTGCCCGGGGCGGGTTTCTACACGTTCGATACCGACGTGTTGGTGGTTCTCGGCAAGGATTGGAAGCCCACATCGTAGACTGTGGTAGAATCGGCACCTGAAAGCAAGATGTTCAAGTTCAACGAAGGAGCTTTGCCATGGTAGACAAGAACGATGTGGCGGCGGTGCTCGAGCTCATCCGCCCCAGCCTGCAGGCGGACGGCGGCGATGTGCGCCTCGTCGACGTGAACGAGGACGGCGTGGTGTCGGTGGAGCTGCAGGGTGCCTGCAAGGGCTGCCCCATGTCCCAGATGACGCTGGCCAACGGCGTGGAGCGCATCCTCAAGGAGCGCGTTCCCGGCGTGACGAAGGTCGTTCCGGCCGACCTGTAAACCGGATCGATCTCGAAGGCGAAGGAGGCGGATATGGCGCAGTGTTGGGAACGCCGCGGGTGCGACGAGGAGATGATGTCGCGCTGCCCGCACAACATCCCGGGCGAGCCGTGCCCTGCCGATTGCCGCTTCGCCGCATGCACGCGCTCGACGCACGAGGTGTGCCAGGATTTCAACAAGCTGCTGAATCCCGAGCGCGATTACGACGCGGCCGTCAAGGAGGTGTGTCGCTTCTGCGAGCACTTCCTGGAGCACGGCCCTGGCGTGGCCGAGCGCACTGGCGAAGTCACGAGGCAGGGCAATCCGAACCGGTTTCTGCTCTAGCAGGGCGAACCGGTTCGAAACGCGCGCATCCGCGAGGAGCGCGCGACAATCGCAGCGAGCAACCGCGGCCGTGCAGGACATCTGCGCGGCCGCGCGCTACCCCCATACCAGCAAAGAACCGACGAAAGGGAGACGATGGCAGAGCAGGCTCACGGCACGCTGAAGGTGAAGACCGGGTTCGCGGAGATGATGAAGGGCGGCGTCATCATGGACGTCGTGAACCCCGAGCAGGCGAAGATCGCCGAGGACGCGGGCGCGGTGGCCGTCATGGCCCTGGAGCGCGTTCCCGCCGACATCCGCGCGCACGGCGGCGTGGCCCGCATGAGCGACCCCACCATGATCGAGGGCATCGTGGAGGCCGTGTCCATCCCCGTCATGGCGAAGTGCCGCATCGGGCATTTCGTGGAGGCGCAGGTGCTGCAGAGCCTGGGCGTGGACTTCATCGACGAGAGCGAGGTGCTCACCCCGGCCGACGACGAGTACCATGTGAACAAATGGGACTTCGACGTGCCGTTCGTGTGCGGCGCGCGTAACCTGGGCGAGGCCCTGCGCCGCATCGCCGAGGGCGCGGCCATGATCCGCACGAAGGGCGAGCCGGGCACGGGCAACGTGGTGGAGGCCGTGCGCCACATGCGCACCGTGACCACCGACATCGCCCGCATCAAGGGCCTGCGCGACGAGCAGCTGTTCACGGCTGCGAAGGACCTGCAGGCGCCCTACGAGCTGGTGAAGTGGGTGGCCGAGCACGGGTGCCTCCCCGTGGTGAACTTCTCGGCCGGCGGCATCGCCACGCCCGCCGACGCGGCGCTGATGATGCAGCTGGGCTGCGACGGCGTGTTCGTGGGCAGCGGCATCTTCAAGTCGGGCGATCCGGCCAAGCGCGCCCGGGCCATCGTGGAGGCCACGACGAACTACGACGACCCCGACACCATCGCCCGCGTCTCGCGCGATCTGGGCGAGGCCATGGTGGGCATCGAGATCTCGGACATCCCCGAGAACGAGCTCATGGCCGGCCGCGGCTGGTAAGGCGGGTTCCGGCGGCTTGCCAGCCGCCGGAACTGCTCGACGCTGCGGCGTGCCGAGGTGCCCCGCCTTCGCGCGATGTCGAAGGCTTGCGTACCGAAGTACGCGGCGCCTCCGCCATCGCGCGAATTCGGCGCGCCTCGGCGCCCCTCGCTGACTTACTACGCCAACCAGGGAGGTGTCAATGGAACCTGTGAGAAAGACGATCGGCGTCCTGGCCTTGCAGGGCGCCTTCCGGGAGCATCGGCGGATGCTGGAAGGCCTGGGGGCCGACACGCGCCTCGTGCGCTGGCCATCCGAGCTGGAAAGGCTGGACGGCCTGGTGATCCCGGGCGGCGAGTCCACGGCCATCGCGAAGCTTCTGGCCATCCACGGCATGTACGGGCCGTTGCGCGCCGCGCATGCGGCCGGCATGGCCGTGTTCGGCACGTGCGCCGGTGCCATACTCATGGCGCGCGACATCGAGGGGGCCCGCCCCGACCAGGAGCCGTTGGCGCTGATGGACGTGCGTATCCGCCGCAACGCCTATGGGCGGCAGATCGACTCGTTCGAGACGACGGTGCCGTGGGCGGGCATCGAAGGAGGGCCGGTGAAGGGCGTGTTCATCCGCGCCCCGCGCTTCGCCGACCTCGGCGCGGGCGTGGAGGTGCTCAGCACGTCCGAGGACGGCGAGCCGCTGGCCGTCCGCGAAGGCCGCGCGCTGGCCGCGGCGTTCCATCCCGAGCTCACCGACGATTCCCGCGTGCATGCTTTCTTCCTGGAGCGCGTCGTCGGGTCGTGAGGAGCCTCTCCTGCGTTGCCGGGGCGTTTCCAATCGCGGGAGCGCGCTCGACGAGTTCTGCTACAATGAAGATGAAGGAAGGCGGGCGACGAAGCGAGAGGAGCGTGAACCTATGAGCAAAGGCGTGACCTGTCCTGCGTGCGGGGCGGTCGGTTTGGACGTGTGCCGTTACGAGTCCATGATGGTGGTGCGCGCCGATCTCGCGATGTTCACGCTGCGCTGCCCGCACTGCAAAGCCACCGTGTCCAGCATGCAGCCCATCCCGCCGCAGCTGTACGAGGAGGTGCGGTTCGCCGCCCTCGAAGTGGGCGCCGGCATGGGCCTTGAGTAGCGGTTCCGCCGGCATCGTGCCGGCGGAACTTTTTTCTATGCGGTTCGAACGACAACCGAATGCCCGTGCCGCGCGGGCTGCGAAGGAACGACATGCTCAACGACATCTACCAATCCATCGATCCCGTCCTGTTCGCGTTCGGCCCGTTCACCGTGCGCTGGTACGGCGTCGCCTACGTGCTGGGCTTCGTTTTCGCGGGCCTCGTCATCTGGCGCGTCGCGCGCCGCTGGCGCGTGCGTGTGGATGCGGATTCACTGCTGACCATCATGTTCTGCGTCATCATAGGCGTCATCGTGGGCGGACGGCTGGGTTACGTGCTGTTCTACGGCGAGGGGTACTATTTCCAGCATCCCGAGCAGATCCTCGCGTTCAACAAAGGCGGTATGAGCTTCCACGGCGGGCTTATAGGCGCGCTTTTGGCGGGCATCGCGGCTGCGAAGCTCACTCGTATCCCGTACCTCACGTTGGCCGACCTCGGCTGCATCGGCGCGCCGCTGGGCCTGCTGTTCGGCCGCTGCGCGAACTTCATCAACGGCGAGCTGTGGGGCGCGCCCACCGACGCCGCCTGGGGCGTGGTGTTCGGAGGCGCCGCGGGCACGATGCCGCGCCATCCGTCGCAGCTTTACGAGGCCTTTCTCGAGGGAGTCGTCATCTTCGCCGTACTGTATCTGCTGTCGCGACGCATGCCGCCGCGTCCGCGCGGCACGTTTCTGGGCACGTTCCTCGTCATGTACGGATGCTTCCGCTTCCTCGTCGAGTTCGTGCGCGAGCCCGACGCGCAGCTGGGCTATCTATGGGGTGGCTGGCTTACCATGGGGCAGCTGTTATCGGTGCCGCTGATCCTCGTGGGCGCCGGCGTGCTGGTTTATGCGCTTGTCGTGAAAAAGCCCCAAAAAGGGCTTCCTGAAATGAAACAATCTGAGTAACATATAAGGGAATCGAACGCACGGCTCCTCGAGGCTTCGACTCGCTAAGCCGTGCGATTGGTTACGGTTCGGCGGCAACCTTGCCTGCGGTAACGGTTTGCTTGCCGGGCGAAGCTAAACTGGCAACAGATCATATTGGCTGCAAGTTTTATCAGACGACGAAGGGGGACTTCCCATGGATCTCAAGTTCTACAAGTGCATGCACTGCGGCAACATCGCCATCAAGCCGTTCGACGCGGGCGTGCCGCTGGTGTGCTGTGGCGAGAAGATGACCGAGCTCACTGCCAATACCACCGATGCCGCGGTCGAGAAGCACGTGCCCGTGGTGCGCGTCGACGGCTCGAACGTGCACGTCGAGGTGGGCAGCACGCTGCATCCCATGACTCCGGAGCACTACATCACGTTCATCTGCCTGGTCACGAAGAACGGCTACCAGATCGTCGAGCTGACGCCGGAGGATGCTCCCGTCGCCGACTTCGCCATTGCCGAAGGCGATGAGGCTCTCAAGGTGTACGAGTACTGCAACCTGCACGGCCTTTGGGTCGCTGAGGTGTAGACGGCCCTGCGTTTAGCGCATGACGCGCCCGTCCCGCTTCGCGGGGCGGGCGTTTTCGTTTGCGTCGCGGTCGGCGCGCGTGTTTCCGCTGCGGATGTTTCACGTGAAACATTTGTTCTGAATGGGCGTTTAGACACTCGTTCGGTCGCGTTTGGCGTTTTGCCCGCGCGGCGCGGCTGCGCGGGGTTCGCACCATGCGTCGCGCTTGCCGCCCGAGCGGCCCATCCCCGCATCCGTCTCGCCCGCGCGCCATGGCCTCCGAGCTTTCGACGGTTCCTCGGATGGCGAAAAAGCATCGAATTCGGAAGTCCCCGACGGTGCTGCGGGTTCGTCGGGAGGCCTCCTCCTGTATCGCTCCTGGTCGCGGGCGTCCCTTCTTTCGCCGCCGCGCGCAGGGTTCCACCGAGGCGCTCGATTTCTTCCGAATTCGATGCTTCGCCATCAGGGGAGCCTCCGTGCGTCTGCAAGCTGCTTGGGAGGTCGTCCGACGGGGCGTGCGATCCCTGGGGCGAGACGTTTTCTCGGGAGGTCATGCGCCAGGCGTGCGGTCGGGACGTCTGCTCGGAAGGGAAGAGCATGCATGTCGCCATCCTGAGTTAGCGGATATCCGTTCGCCATCCTGGGCGCGCGCAAGCGAGTCGAAGGATCTCGCGCAGCGCGCGAGGATCCGAAGGCGGCTTCGAAGCCCGTTGCGGCTCGGAGACCCCGCGCTTGTGTGCAGACTCGTCGGATTGGCGCGGCGCGACGGGGGCTCGCGGGGATTTCACGGTATGATGGATCCCACGGAACGGGCGCGATCGAGGAGGAGCATGGCAAGACGCACGAAGATCGTTTGCACGCTGGGACCTGCCGTCGACGACGAGGCCGCCCTGCGCGGGCTGCTGTCCGCCGGCATGGACGTGGCGCGCTTCAACTTCTCGCACGGCTCGCACGACGAACACCGGGCGCGCATGGATCTGCTGAAACGCGTGCGTCGCGACCTCGGCTCGCCGTGCGCCATCCTGCTGGATACTCGCGGCCCCGAGATCCGCACGGGCGCGCTTGCGGGCGGGCGTCCCGTGGAGCTGCGGGAGGGCGGTTCCCTCGTGCTCACCGAGCGCGTGGTGGACGGCACGGCGCAGCTGGTCTCGCAAACCTGCGCGGGGTTGGCGCGCGTCGTCGGGCCCGGCCAGCCCATCCTGCTGGACGACGGGCTCATCGAGCTTCGGGTGGAGGCGGTCGAAGGCTCGGACATCCGCTGCACGGTGCGCAACAGCGGGCTGTTGGGCGAGCGCAAGTCCGTCAACATCCCCGGCGCCAGCGTGCCGCTGCCCGTGATGACCGACCAGGATCGGGCCGACCTCGTCTTCGGCATCGATCAGGACGTCGACTTCGTAGCGGCCTCGTTCGTGCGCAACGCCGAGGGCGTGCGCGAGTTGCGGCGTTTCCTCGACGAGCACGGCGGCGAGGGCGTGTGCTTGATCGCGAAGATCGAATGCGCCGAGGCGGTGGAGAACTTCGAGGGCATCATCGAAGCGGCCGACGGCGTGATGGTGGCGCGTGGCGACTTGGGCGTGGAGGTGCCGGCTCACAAGGTGCCGCACATCCAGAAGGAGATCATCCGCGCGTCGAACCGTGCGTCGAAGCCGGTGATCACGGCAACCCAGATGCTGGACTCTATGATACGCAACCCGCGTCCTACGCGCGCCGAGGTGGGCGACGTGGCGAACGCCATCTACGATGGCACCGATGCCGTGATGCTGTCGGGCGAGACGGCTGGCGGGCGCTACCCGGTGGAGGCCGTGCGCATGATGGCGCGCATCGCCGAGTCGAGCGAGCCCTACTTGTTCGACGAGCGCGCGCCCGACCGCAGCCGCGACAAGGCGCGCGTGGCGCTGGCCGTAGGGCTGGCCGCCGTGCAGACGGCCGAGAACGTGGGCGCCGCTTGCATCGTCGCGCCTACGATGTCCGGTCGCACGGCGCGCCTCGTGTCGAACCTGCGCCCGCGCGTGCCCATCCTCGCGGTCACGCCGTTTCCGCGCGTCATGCGCCAGCAGCAGCTCAACTGGGGCGTGACGCCCATGCTCGGCGATGTGCAGGGCGACATGCGCCACGTCGTCGAGCAGGCGCACGACGCCGTGCTGGAGAACGGGCTCGTGCGACCGGGCGACCTCGCGGTGTTCACGGCGGGCGATCCCTCCACGAGTCCCACCATCGGCGAGCCGGGCGACGGCGCGGCGGCCGCCACCAACGTGATGTACGTCGTGCAGATACGTCCCGGCGAAGGCGACGGCGGGCTATAGGCCGCGGCGGACGGTGCCGGCCGTATGCGGCAGATAACGGACGATAGGCTTCGGATAAGGAGTTGACCATGGGTTTCTTCGACAATGCGCAGGAAGTGCTCGACCGCGGCGTGTCGGCGGCGAAGGGCGCCGTCTCGGGCGTGGCGGTGGAGCAGCAGGCGTTCGTGAAAGGGTTCGCGCGCCTGTGCAGCGAGGGCTCGAGCCAGGGATGGCATGAGAGCAACGGCGGCAACGCGTCGTACCGGCTTGCGCCGGAGGACGTGGCATCCAGCCGCTCGTTCTTCTACGACAATCCCAGCTCGTGGGTGCCGCTAGGCGTGCAGGTCGCCAACCTGGGCGGTGAGTTCTTCCTGGTGACGGCCGCGGGAGCGCACATGCGCAACGTGGCGCTGGACCCCGACACGGGCGCGGGCATCGTGGAGGTCAACGCCGCGGGCGACGCGTGGCGCATCGTGTGGGGTTTCAAGAACGGCGGCGTGCCCACGAGCGAGTTCCCCAGCCACGCAGCCATCCAGTCGGTACGCAAGGAGGCGACCGGCGGCACGGGCCGGGTGCTGTACCACGCCCATCCCGCAAACGTGGTGGCGCTGACCAACGTGCTGCCGCTCGATGCGCGCACGTTCACCCGTGCGCTGTGGAAGATGCTGATGGAGGCCATGATCGCGTTTCCGAAGGGCATCGGAGTAGTGCCGTGGATGGTGCCGGGCGGCCCCGAGATCGCCAGCGCCACGGCCGACGCCATGCGCGTCTACGACGCATGCGTTTGGGCTCACCACGGCCTGTTCTGCGCTGGGAACGACTTCGACTCGACGTTCGGGCTGGCGCAGACCATCGACAAGGCCGCGACCGTCTACGCGCAGGCGCGCGCGATGAACGGCGGCAGCGACCGGTTCGCCAGCGCCATTCCCGACGAGGGCCTGCGCGGCATCGCCGAGGCGTACCATCTTCCGGTGAACGAGGCGTTCCTCGCTTAGGTTGGGAATTTCCGGAGAAAACGCGTGCGTTGCGGCGTCGACTGTGCTATAGTGCAAAGGCTTGTCTTCGCCTTGGTCGGAAACCAAGGCCCGTAAAGGAGAACCATAATGAAACAGGGTATTCATCCGGAGTACGTGGACTGCACGGTCAAGTGCAGCTGCGGCAACACGTTCCAGACCCGTTCGACGAAGCCTGAGCTGAAGATCGACATCTGCAATGTGTGCCATCCGTTCTACACCGGCCAGCAGCGCTTCGTCGACACCGGCGGACGCGTCCAGCGCTTCGCCGACAAGTTCGGTGCCGCAAAGGAGACCGTGGCCGAGCGCGAGGCCGCCAAGAAGGCCGCGCGTGCCGCCGCTATCGCCGAGGCCGAGGCCAAGAAGAAGGCCGAGCGCGAGGCGAAGGCCGCCGAGAAGGCCAAGCGCGCCGAGGAGTTCGCCAAGAAGTCCGAAGCCGAGGCTAAGAAGGCCGCCGAGGCTGAGGCTGCCGCCGAGACCGCTCCCGAGGCTACGGCCGAGGAAGCCGCCGCGGTGGACGCCCTCGTCGAAGAGGCTCCTGCCGCCGAATAGCGCTTCTGCAGCAAGCACAGCGAACGGCTCGGTCGATGACCGGGCCGTTCGTGCGTCCAGGGACGATCCGCGCGCGTTGTCGCCCGAAAGCCGTGGTTTTCGCCCTCGAAGCGCGGCTTTCGGGCGACAACGGCATCGGTGGGGCCGCTTCAGGCGCGCCCTAGCCTTGATCGACGAACTCCTCGCCGCGCAGCAACTCCACGTCCAAAAGGTCGCCTTCGGCCCATCCCGCTTCGCCGAGGGGCGAGACGCGTTGGGCGTTCGACGTCATGCACGCGGCCAGCTCCCCGGCTTTGAAATCGAGGAAGTGCGCCGCGTAGCCCTCGTCGTCGCGCGTCACGTGTACGCGGGCTATGTTCGCCATCTTGGGGATGCTCGTCTTCGCGGCATCCGCCCGCGCCTGCACGACGGGGCGGCGGCGCAGCGGAATTCCCAGGATGCGCGCCGTGATCGCTTGCAGGCACCATTCGGAGCCGAAGTAGGCGGCCATGGTGGGGCCGGGCAGATCGACGACCGGTTTGCCGTCGGCTACGGCCAGCATGAGCGGCCGTCCCGGCACGGCGGCGATGTAATGGTGCACCACCTGCCCGCGGCGTTCGACCAGCTTCACGTTGAAATCCTCCTCGCCGAGGGCCGATCCCCCGTTGACCACCACGACGTCGGCGGTGGCGAGCGCCGCCTCGAAGGCGCGTTCGAGCTCGACGGGATCGTCGTGCACGAGGGGGAACACCACGGGTTCGGCACCGTACTCGATGAGGAGGTGCTTGCACATGAGGCTGTTCGTGTCCACGTTTTGACCTCGTCGGGGCTTGATGCCTGCGGGTACGAGCTCGCTGCCCGTGGGAATGAACGCCACGCGCGGTTTGACGCGCACGGGCACCATCGTGGCGCCGCCCATGGCGAGAGCGGCCAGGTCGGTGGGTCGGATAATGCTGCCGGCGCTCATGAGCGGCTCGCCCGCGCGCAGCGTGGAGCCGGCGGGCCGCACGCCCGAACCGGGCTCGACGGTCACGTCGTCGTCGAACGTTACCGATCCGTCCTCCCGAACGACCGCCTTCTCGATCATCACCACGGCGTCGAACGCGTCGGGGAAGTCGTCTCCGGTGTCGGCGCGCACGTAATCCACGCCGGGCTTCCAGCTGCTCGTGTCGGGCATGCCGTTCGCGAACGCTGCCGACTTCACCGCG
Organism: Eggerthella sp. BIOML-A1; assembly: GCF_009875595.1. Taxonomy (NCBI): domain Bacteria; kingdom Bacillati; phylum Actinomycetota; class Coriobacteriia; order Eggerthellales; family Eggerthellaceae; genus Eggerthella; species Eggerthella sp. BIOML-A1. Next base: position 232,270 of record NZ_WWRZ01000009.1, read on the forward strand.
ATACCGTCGAACGACGAGGCGCGCACCACCGGCAGCGTGTTCGTCGACGCCAGGTCGCAGGCGAGCACGCGTCCCACCGCGTCGTCGAGCGCCACGTACTCGACGCTCCTCGCCGGCTCCCATGCTGCGAAGAAGTCGGCCAGCGCCTCTTCGCGCGACGGGAAACCGTCCATGATCTTCTCTCCCATATGCATCTCCTCGTACCGTTTTTCGTTGATCATAGCAGGAAAGCCCGGCGCGCGCCGGGCTTTCCGTGGACGTGCGATCGATGCGGTGCCCTATGCCTTGGGCTGCGCGTTCGCGGCGATCTCGTTGAACTCGGACTCGCTCAGGTCGTAGCCGTAGAACGTCTTGAAGTAGCCTGCGACCGTCTTGTACAGGTCGTTGTCGTACTGCTCGGGGTACAGCAGGCGCGGCAGCCACTGCATGCCCAGCACCTGGTTCACCGTCGGCGGGCTGTTCAGCCAGTTCCACGGCGTGCCGGGCACCTTGTAATAGGAGCCGTTCTTGACGGCGGACAGGTCGGCGAAGGCCGCATCGGAGCCCACCGTGTCGTAGATGCTGTCCGGGCCGAACAGGATGACCGCAGGATCCCAGATAGCCAGCTGTTCCATGCCGATCTCGACGCCGGCGCTGCTGCCGGACACCTTGCCCAGGTCAGCGACGTTGTCGGCCACGAGGTCGATCACCTGGCCCTGGTAGGAGTTCTTCGCGATGGTGTTCGTCCCCTTGTCGCCGAGCAGGTACGCCACCTTCGCGCGGTCGCCCTCGGGAATCTTGCTCATGACGGATACGGTCTCGTCGTAGGCGGCCTTGCAGTAGTCGGACAGCTCCTTGCCGCGATCCTCCATGCCCAACAGCTCGCCGAGCTTCTCGTAGGCTGCGCCGTAGTCCTCCATCTTCGTCTCGATGACCACCACGGGGATGCCCAGCTGCTGCTGCATCGTGTCGAGGTCCTCTTTCATGCCGTCTTTGATCTCGCCGGTGTCGATGAGGATCTGCGCACCGGATGCGGCGACGGCCTCCTTGTTGAGGTCGCCTTTCGCTCCGAACGCGGCTCCTGTCACGGGCAGGTTGGCGTAGTCGCCTCCCAGGTACTTCGCCTGGTCGGCCGTGAGCTCCGTCGAGATCGTCACCAGCTTGTCCGGTGCCATCGTAAGCAGGACCTGCGTGGCGGTGTGGCCCGCCGGCGCGATGCGGTCGATCTTCGCGGGCACTTCCACCGTGCGTCCGGCCGAGTCGGTGAACGTGCGCGTCTCGTTCTGCGTCGCCTGATCGGTTTGCGCGGCGCCGTCGGCGCTCTCGGGTGCGTTCTGCGACGGAGCCTGCGAGCATCCGTTCAGCGCGAACGCCAGTCCCAGACATAGCGCGCCTACGACCAGCAGACGTTTCGCCCAGGGCATGCTCCTTGCGGTAATCCCTCCCATAGAATCTTCCTTTCTTCGACTTCGTTGCCTTGCGTTTATCGCTCTATCTCGCGTACGGGCACGCACACGCGCACCTTGTCGCCGTATAGGGAATTGACCTCCACGTCCACGTCGTAGATGGTGCTGACCAGCTCTTTGGTAATGACGTCTTTGGGGCTTCCGAAGGCGTGCACGCGTCCGTCGTTGATGACGAGCGTTTGGTCGGCGTAAAGAAACGCCTGATCGGGCTGGTGCGTCGATTGGACTATGCTCATGCCTTCGCGCGCGAGCTGGCGCACGGTGGACAGTACGCGCACGGTGTTGCCGTAATCGAGCGCGCTCGTAGGCTCGTCCATGATGATGGTGCGGGCGTTCTGCGCGATGGCGCGCGCGATGAGGACCAGCTGGCGCTCTCCGCCCGATATCTGCGTGTAGGAGCGATGACCCAGATGGGCGATGCCCACGCGCTCGAGCGCATCCCACGCCCGGTCGACGTGCATGCGCTTCGGCGTGGAGAACAAACCTATCCCGCCGCCCGCGCTCATCAGCACCACGTCGAGCACGTCGTAGGCGTAAGTGGACGAATGCGATTGAGGGATGTAGGCGACCTCGCTCGCGCGCTCGCGGATGGAGATCGAGCGCAGGTCCTTCCCGTTCACGCGGATGCTGCCCGTCCAGCCGTTGTTGAGGCACAGGATGCATCGGAACAGGGTCGATTTGCCTACGCCGTTGGGCCCCAGCACGTTCACCAGCGTGTTGTCGGGGATGCGGAAGCTCAGGTCGCGCAGCACATGGTGGCTGCCGTACGAGAAGCTGAGGTGTTCGACATCGATGCTCATAGCCCCTGCTTCCTCCTCGTGATGAGGTACAGGAAGAACGGCGCTCCCACGAACGCGGTCAGGATGCCGATGGGTATCTCGGAGCTGGCCACGAGGCGCGCCACGTCGTCGACGATGAGCAGGAAGCTGGCGCCCATGAGCATGCTGGCGGGCAGCAGCTTGCGGTAGTCGCAGCCGACGATCATGCGCGCGAAGTGGGGGATGACGAGGCCTACCCAGCCGATCATGCCCGAGATTGACACGCTGGCGGCGGTGACGAGGGTGGCGGCCAAGATGACGATGAGCCGCACGCGACGGGCGTTCACGCCCATGGTGGAGGCTTCGTCGTCGCCCATGGTGAGCACGTTGATGCGCCAGCGCAAGGCGAACAGCGCCGCGAGACCGATTGCGATGGGAGGCAGCGCGAAAGCCATGTCGCTCCATTTGGCGCCGGTCAGACTGCCCATGAGCCAGTAGGTGATGGCGGCCAGCTGGTCGGTAGGGTCGGCGATGAGCTTGGTGAACGACACGCCCGCCTGGAACAGCGAGCTGACCATGACGCCGGCCAGCACCACGATGAGCAGATGGTTGCCCTTGGCGCGCGTGCCGACGGCCAGCACCAGCAGCACGGCGGCGATGGAGCAGGCGAACGCGAACAGCGAGATGCCGAGCGAGCCGAGTCCCAGCAGGATGGCCACTGCGGCGCCGAACGCCGCGCCCTGCGAAGCTCCGAGGATATCGGGGGAGACGAGCGGGTTCTGGAACGTGCCCTGGTAGGCGGCGCCGGCAGTAGCCAGGCTGCAGCCCACCATGAGCGCGAGCGCGATGCGCGGCAGACGCACCTGGAAGAACAGCGTCTCTTGCTGGGAGGTCCAGAACGGGTCGATGGGGAGCGCCAGGTTGGCCAGCATGCCGACAGCCTCGATCGGGGTGATGGGGTAGCGGCCCAGCATGAGCGAGGCCAGCGTGCTCGCCAGGACGAGCGCGCCGAGCGCGACTAGGATGAGCGTGCCATGCCGCGCGCTTCGGCGGGAAGCGCATTGAGCCGCCGCCTTATCGTCGCGCGGCCGAGGGGCCGGCCCCTCGGTGCTTCCGGCGCTCATAGCGCCGGAAGCACCTTCCCCATCCTCCAGCATGTCTTCAACAGCTTCTATTGCCCTCGTCCTTTAACATTCGTAAATGAGAATAATATTTAAATCAATATATACTAAAACGCAATTATTATCAATTGAGCATAATATAAAGACGGTATGAGGAGGGAAGGGGCGCTTGGCGAGTCGCGGCGCGAGGCGGGAAGGGCGCTTGAAGCTTGCGAGGGGCGGGCGATAGCCTGGCGCGCGGGCGGGGCGCATGCCGGTTCCGGTGGGTCGCACGGCGGGTCGACCGGAGAATGCGGGCGCGCGTCGACGCGGGCGGTAACGCTCTCGTACAGATGTTTCACGTGAAACATCTGTACGGTTTGCGAGCGGGGGTAGGAGGGGCTAGGCTCGGTCGCGTTCGATCATGGTCATCTGCAAAGCCTCGCCGAAGAACTGGCCGGCACCGTTCTTGATTGCGAAACGGGTCTTCTCCGGATCGGCCACCACGCTGCCGGCGAGCGCGTCGGCTCCCTGCTCGAACAGGACCGACGACATGACCACGCTCGGGCCTACAAGCACGGTGGTCGCATTGCGCGCGAGCTCGAGCAGGCGCGGCGCGGTCTTGTTGATGATGGTGACGCCGGTTATGAAAGCGAAGTCGGTATCGGGCAGCACGTACTCGCACGCGGGGTCGGGCGTGTCGAGTTCCTGCGAGCAGTTGCGTTCGAGCACGGTGAGGTTCGCGTACTCGGCGATGCGGTCGACGTGCGGGAAGTGCCCGACCACCGTGACGTTCTTGCGCTCGGACGCTTCGATACGCGGGCGGTACAGCTCGAAAGCGTCCATCTTGCGGACGGTGCCGTCGGGCAGTTCGATGGGTTCGTCGTAGGTTGCTCCCAACGGGTCGAGCAGCTCCTTGCGCGCGTAGTAGGCGTTGAGCGCCGCCACTCCCAGCGTGGCTTCCTCGAAGCACCACGACTTCGCCAGCTCCGCCATCTCGCGCAGCCCCGTGCCGCGCAGATCCTGCTTGCACGCGCGCCGGGCTCCGCCTTTGCAGGTGAAGCTCACGCCCATGCCGCAATCGGCCTCGACGTAGGACCAGTGCATTCCCAGACAATAATCGCGTACGGCGATATCTTCCGGAATGCCCTCGATCAGGCGGTTGTAGAGCTTCCACGGCGTTGCGTCGTCGCGCGTGTCGGGGCGGCGGACGGCTTCGTTCTCGGAGCGTTTCATGGCAGCCTTCTCTCCTCGAGGCGGCGTGTTCCGTCGCGCCGCCATTCTTCAATATGCGGTAGAGTATAATATACGTTCAAGAATAAACAACCGGGAAGGGGCTGGCGCTGCGATGCTGTTCTTGTTGACGGGCGACGTGCAGATCGGCAAGACGCGCTGGCTTGAGCGCCTTGCCGCCGAGCTGTCGGGTGACGGCGTGCAGGTTGCGGGCGTGCTGGCACCTGGCGTGTGGCGCGTGCGGGAGCCGCACGAGGTTCCGGGCGAACGGGGGCTGGCTGGCGAGGGTCGCTTCGAGAAGCTCGGCATCGACAACGTGCTGCTGCCCGGCGGCGAGCGCGTGCCGTTCGCGCGGCGGCGAGACCTGGCGCTGGCCGAGGGATCGTTCGATCCGACAAGCCAGAGCGCCTCCGCCCAGCTGGCCTGGGAGATCGCGGACGAGGCTATCGCGCGGGTGAACGCGCACTTCGATCGCATCGCGGCCGAGCTGGCTGCGGTTCCCGCGGGAGCGCCGGCTTTGCCGGGAGAAGCGGGCTCCGGGGGCTACGCGCCCCTCCCCGTCGATCCGGCGGCGGGAATGTTTCACGTGAAACATTCGTTCGCGCAAACATATGTTTCACGTGAAACATCTGGAGCGGAGGCGGGCGAGACCCCGGCCGATCCAAGTACGGGAGGTTCGCGCATCGTCGTTCCGGCGGACGAACTCGACGCTGAGGGCTCCGTTACCGTCGGTGCGGAGGGCGGTTTGCTCGTGGTCGACGAGCTGGGGCGGCTCGAACTCATGCGCGACGGCGGGCTCGTTTCTGCGGTGGCGCTTCTGGAGCGCGGGCCCTCGGCGCGGTTCCCCCATGCGCTCGTTGTGGTGCGTGATTGGCTGTGCTCGAGGGCGGAGGAGCGCTTCGCCGGCGTCTGGGATGGGTCGCTCATGCTTTCGCCGGGCGACGACGCGCGCGGTCTCGTGCGGGCTTCGTTCGGCCTTTCCGGCTGAGATCCGTGCTCGTTGTCGTCCGAAAAACACGCTTCGTCCTGCGATTCCGTGTTTTCGGGCGACAATGCGCCGCTCGCTTGTTGGCGTTCGGCTACTGTGCGTCCGGTGCGTTCGACCATGCGGCCAATTCGACCCTTGCTTTCCTTAATGAGAATGATTATCATTAAAATGGAAGAAAACGAGAAGAGGGAAAGGTGTCCGCATGATCGATCAGACCGCGTTCTTCAGCTTGAGCTACGGGCTCTACATCGTCGGCGCGACGGACGGCGAACGTCGCGCCGCCTGCGTCGCTAACACGTTCCAGCAGGTCACGTCGTCGCCGTTGCAAGTAAGCGTGGCGCTGAACAAGGAGAACGCCACCACGGACGTCATTCTCGACTCCGGCCGCTTCACCGTTTCGTGCCTGGCGCAGGACGCCACGATGGAGCTCATCGGCACGTTCGGCTTCCATTGCAGCACCGACCTGGACAAGTTCGCCTCTTGCGAGACGGGCGTCGACGCGGCGGGCGTGCCGTTCGTGGCCGAGCAGTGCGTGGCGCGCTTCTCGGTGCGCGTTGTGCAGGCGGTGAACCTGGGCACGCACATCCTCTACATCGGCGAGGTGGAGGAAGCCGAGAAGCTGTGTGCGGGCGATCCGATGACGTACGCCTACTACCACCTGGTCAAGGGCGGCAAGACGCCGCCGAAGGCATCGAGCTACCTGCCCGACGCGCCCGATGCGGCGCCGGCAGCCGCGGCAGCGGCCGGCGAGGGCGATGCGGAGGCTCCGAAGCCCAAGTACGCCTGGCGCTGCAAGGTGTGCGGCCACATCGAATACGGCGACGAGCTGCCCGATGACTTCACCTGCCCCGTGTGCAGCGTGGGTCCCGACATGTTCGAGCGCATCGAGCTGTAAGGCGCGCGAACAGCATAAAAGGGCGGTATAAAGGGGACCGCCTCTTTCTATGCCACCTTTCTGTGTCGGAGCGCGTCCCGAACGGCGATCGGCCGTTCGGGACGCGCTCTACTTGTTCCAAGCGATGAACGCCCAGGTGACCGTTCGGGGCTCGCGTAGGCGCAGGGACTTCTCCGGAAGCCCCTTCTTGTCGGGCTGCCCGGCGCGCTCGTTCGGCACGAGGTTCTCTTCCAGCCAGCTGCGCAGGCGACCGAGCGCCTCGGCGCGCTCTTCGGCTCCGACGGTTTCGCCCACGGCGTCGTCCGCCATGCGGGCGAACACGTCGTAGGCATCGTCGAGCGAGTCGAACGTGTCGGTGCGCTCGCTGTCGATGTAGGAAACCTCGGGGCGCAGTCCCTCGTTCGCCAGGATGTTGAACGCATAGAGGTAGTCGCGGCCGAGCACGCTGGAAAGGCCCATGGCGTTGAGGATGCGCTCGTCGGTGCGCGGCGACGAGCCGGTGGCCAGCGTGACGCATACGCGGCGGCGCGCCACGTCGGTGAGGCGCAGCAGCGAATCGCGCAGATCGGCGGTCGCGACGGAGCGCGAGGCGAGCGCCACATCTACCATGCCCGGGCGCACGCCGAGGCTGGGCCAATCGTCGGCCCAGCTCATCTGCTTGGGGAACACCGTGCGCACGCCCTCGCGGTCGAGCGCTTCCCGCAGTTGGCCGAGCATGCCCTGCGAGAAATCGGCGGCCACCACCTTGTGGCCCCGTTTGCCCAGCGGCACCGACAGCGCGCCTGTGCCGCAGCCCATGTCGAACACCGTCTCGCCCTCGCGGATGCCGGCCAGCTCGAGGAACCGCTCGACGTAAGGGTTCGGCGCGTCCTTCGAGGTGAACGTGGCCGACCGCTTGTCCCAGTAGCTCGCGTCGTCGAAGCGGCGTCGTGCCTGCTGGAGCCGCTTCCACTCCTCGTTCCAATCGCGGGCGGTCAGCGGGTTGACAGAGGACTCGGACGTGTTGTTTTCGGGCATGGCGCGCCTCTCGCTTTGATGGTTGCGGGCTTTTAGGTACTATACTAGCGAAATGAAACGCCTCTGTGCGCGCGATCCGCCGAATTTATCCCGAAACGAGGAGCATTCATCTTATGCAAGTCGAACTGCTGTACCACACGCCCGACCCCGAGCGCGCGATCGCCACGGCGGCGCGCCTGTGCTACGCGCCCGTCGGCGCGGCCGAGCTGATGGAGACCATGCCGGAGGAGCGCGTGAAAAGCGTGCTGTCCACCATCATGAGCGCGGGCCATACGTCCACGCTCGAGCACGCCAGCTACACGTTCGCGGTGGACGGCGTCTCGCGTGCCCTTACGCACCAGCTGGTGCGCCACCGCATCGCCAGCTTCAACCAGCAGAGCCAGCGCTACGTGAAGTTCACCGACGGCCTGGCCACGGTGAAGCCTGAAAGCGTTGCCGCGAACGAGGAGACGAACGCGGTGTTCGACGAGGCTATCGCGGCCGCCATCGAGGCGTACGAGAAGCTGCTGGCCGCGGGCGTTCCCGCCGAGGACGCGCGCTACCTGCTGCCGAACGCGGCTGAGACGAAGATCGTCATCACGATGAACGTGCGCGAGCTGCTGCATTTCTTCAGCTTGCGCTGCTGCAACCGCGCGCAGTGGGAGATCCGCGAGATGGCGCACCGCATGCTGGAGCTGGTGAAGCCCACGGCGCCGTTTGTCTTCATGGACGCGGGCGCGCCCTGCATCCGCGGCAACTGTCCCGAAGGCAAGATGACCTGCGGGAACCCGTACCCGCGCGTGAAAAGGGCCTAGCATGGCCGAGCAGAAGAGCGACCTGTCGCGGGCGTTCTCCGAGGACGGTGCGCTGAAGACGCACGTAGGCGGCCAGGCGCTCATCGAGGGCATCATGATGCGCGGCAAGTACAACTGGTCGGTGGCCGTGCGGGAGCCCGACGGCGGCATCTACGTGGAAGAGCATGACCTGGCCTCGGGGCGCAAGAAGAACGGTTGGATGTACTGGCCGCTCGTGCGCGGATGCCGGGCCATGCTGGAGTCGCTCGTGCTGGGCTACAAGGCGCTCGAGATCGCGGCGCTGCATGCGTTCGCGGAAGAGGGGGAAGACGAACCTGCGGCGGCCGAGGAGGCGGGAGGGGTCTGCAGCTCGGACAGTCCTGCTCGCACGAACAGTCCGCTGGACTGTTCGGCTCATGCGGAACTCGCCTCAGACCCCTCCCGCCCCCTCGGCGATGGCATCGAATCTTCTGCCGACGCCGACGCTGACGGCGGCGACGATGCGCGCCTCGAACCCGTTCTCGCTGCAGAAGCCGAGGAGGAGAGGGCTTTCTCCTGGAAGGAGGATTTCGGGCGGCCGGATACGATGATCGATGCGTTGGGGGCGCAGCGTTCCCTCGAGGTGGTTTCCGAGCCGGAATCCTCTCCCGAGTCCCAGTCTCAGCCCGAACCCGCCAAGAAGTCCTTCATGGACGAGGAGGTGGAGTTCGGCAAGAAAGAGATGGCCGTGTCGATGGTGCTGGGCCTCGTGCTGGGCGTGGTACTGTTTATCGTGGCGCCGGCGTTCATCACGAACCTCATCGTGGGCGAGTACGACCAGAACACCGTGCTGTGGAACATCGTGGACGGCTTGCTTCGCGTGGGCGTGTTCGTGTTCTATCTGTGGCTGATCGGGCGCATGCAGGAGATCAAGCGCATGTTCGGCTATCACGGCGCGGAGCACAAGACCATCCACTGCTACGAGCACGGCCTGCCGCTCACGCCCGAGAACGCGCGCAGCTTCCCGCGCCTGCACGTGCGCTGCGGCACGGCGTTCCTCATCATGGTCATGGTCATCGCCATCTTCGTGTACACGGTGACGCCCATCAACGGGCTCATCGAGCTGTGGGGCGTGCCGGACGGCGCGCCGAAGCTGGCGCTGGTCATCCTCGTGCGCATCCTGCTGATGCCCGTCATCGCCGGCATCTCCTACGAGATCACGGTGAAGTGGGCGGGCAGCAACCCCGACAACCCGCTGGTGAAGGTGGTGTTATGGCCCGGCATGCAGATGCAGTACCTCACCACGAACGAGCCCGACGACGGCCAGATCGAGTGTGCCATCGCCGCCATGCAGAAGGTGCTCGAGCGCGAGGAGGCCGAAGAGGCTGGCGAGAAGGCGGCAGCCGGCGCGCCCGATAACGCCGACGAGCCGGCGACGGCGACCGCGTAGAGCGCTCGATCGGGGGTGCGGGCGGAAAAACGCTTGCCCCCCCCCCTCGCTGTTATACTCATGCGGAACCGTTCCCTATCCGACTCAAAGAGGTGAGCCGATGGAATATGCCATATCCGTACGAGGCCTGCGGAAGTCTTTCAAGCTCTCGGCCAAGCAACGTAAGCTCGAACGCACCGACGCGCGCGTAAAGACCGCGGTGGACGGCTTGTCGTTCGACGTGGCGCCGGGCGAGATATACGGGCTGCTCGGCCCGAACGGCGCCGGCAAGACCACGACGCTGCGCATGTTGGCCGCGCTCGTGAAGCCTGACGAGGGCGACGCGCTGATCGAGGGCGTGTCCGTCGTGGACGATCCCGCGAGCGTCCGCAGCCTCATCGGCTTCCTCACGAGCGAGCTCAAGCTGGAAGACGTCTTCTCGCCCGACTACCTGTTCGACTTCTTCTCCGAGCTGCGCCATGTCGACGCGCCCGTGCGCGACGAGCGCAAGCGCCAGCTGTTCGCGCGCTTCGGCATCGACCGCTTCGCGCAGACGAAGGTGGCCGACCTGTCCACCGGCATGAAGCAGAAGGCGTCGCTGGCCATCTCGCTCGTGCACGATCCGCGCGTCATCATCTTCGACGAGCCGACGAACGGCCTGGACGTGCTCACGGCCAAGACGGTGACCGACTTCTTGCTGGAACTGGCGGCCGACGGTAGGACGGTGCTCTTGTCCACCCACATCTTCAGCCTGGTGGAGAAGGTGTGCGACCGCGTGGGCGTTGTCATCGACGGGCGCATGGCGGCCTCGGGAACGCTGTCGGAGGTGGCGGGGGAGCGCTCGTTGGAAGACGCGTTCTTCGACCTGTACGCGGCGAGCGCGAAGGAGGCATCGTGAAAGGCAACGCGTGGACCATCGCCCGCAAGGAACTGGCGCGCTTCTTCAGCAACAAGGCCTCGGCGCTCGTGTCCATCGTGCTGCCGGGCCTGCTCATCTTCCTCATGTGGACGTTCATGGGCGATGCGATGGGCGGTATGTTCAAGCCCGATATGAGCAAGCCTCCGGCGGTGGCTGTGGTGAACGCGCCCGAAAGCGTGAAAGCGCTTGCGGCGGATTCGATCGTCGACATGCGGGACGAGCCTTCGCTGCCCGGCGCCGATGAGATGCGCGAACGCATCGAGCAAGGCGACGTCAAGGCGTTCGCGGTGTTTCCGGAGGGCTTCGACGAAGCCGTGGCGGCGTACGACCCCTCATCGGGCGTGCCGGCGCCGCAGGTGGAGATCTACTTCAACTCCACCGACCCCGATTCCAGCCAAGCACGCTCGACCTTCGCCGCGATGCTGGACTCCTACGAGTCGTCGCTGTCGAACCGCTTCGACGTCAACGCGGGTGGAGCCGGCTACGACGTGGCCGAGGAGCGCGACGTCGCGGGCATGCTCGTGGTGTCCATCGTGCCGCTTCTGCTGCTCATCCTCGTGTTCAGCAGCGTCATGTCCATCGCGGCCGAGTCGGTGGCGGGCGAGAAGGAGCGCGGCACCATGGCCACGCTCCTGGCCACGCCCATCAAGAGGCGCGATATCGCGCTGGGCAAGGTGCTGGCCATCACCGTCATCGGCCTGCTCATCGCGGCGTCCAGCGCCATCGGCATCTTCGCGGGGCTGCCCGGCATCATGCAGGGCTCGGTCGACATCAACGTGTACGGCTCGGTCGAATACGTGTTGCTGGCGCTGGTCATCCTGTCGACGACGCTCGTCATCGTCGCGCTGATCACCGTGGTGTCCACGCTGGCGAAATCGGTCAAGGAGGCCACCATGTTCCTGACGCCGCTCATGATCGTGGTGATGCTCGTGGGCGTCCTCGGCATGTTCGGCGACGCGAAGGCCGAGGTTGCGTACTACCTCGTTCCGCTGTACAACTCGGTGCAGTGCATGATCGGCATCTTCTCGTTCGATTTCCAGCCCCTCAACGTGGCAGTCTGCGTGATCGCCAACCTCGCGTACGCCGGCGTCGGCGTGCTTGCGCTGCAGCGCATGTTCGACAGCGAGCGCCTCATGTTCGCGCGCTAGGCCGGCGTCGCTCGCGCGCTATCGAAGAAAGAAGGTTGGTCATGAAGATGATTTTCAAGAACAAGCATGGCATGGTGCGATCCGGATGGATCATCGCGCTGTGCATGGCCGCGTTCTACGCTCTCGGCTATGCGTTCTCCGCCCTGCTCATCGATGCTTTGCGCATGATTCTTGATGCCGCCAGCCTCGATGTTGCGTCATACGATGCGCTCGTCGATTGGATGAGCGCATCGGTGTTGCCCGTTGCCCTGCAGTTCTTGACGGAGGGCATCATGCTGGCCGTCCCCTTGGCTGCGTGGAGGATCATGAGGTATCGCTGGGAAGACCTCGGCCTCCGTGATTTTCGCGCCCGGTTCAAGAAAGACGGCGTTGTCGGGATGGCGCTGGGTTTCGCGGCGTGCAGCGCCATCTTCCTGCTGCTGCTCGCCACCGGCAACGTGGTAGTCGAGGGGGTCAATTCGCCGTTTTCTCTCTCGCTTTTCGCCTGGGCGCTCGTGTTCGTTGCGGTGGGCATCGCCGAAGAGGTCATGAATCGCGGGTTCATCATGTCGGTTTTGCGGAGGACGAACAGCAGGTTCCTGGTGATCGTCGTGCCGTCGCTGATCTTCGGGTTGATCCATCTCACCAATCCGAACGTCACCTTGCTCTCGGTCGTCAACATCGTATTGCTTGGGATCGCCCTTTCCCTCATGTACTACAAGTCGGGCAATGTATGGATGTGCATAGGGTTCCATATCGCTTGGAACCTGTTCCAGTCGGTCGTGTACGGCATGCCGGTGAGCGGCTTGGATGTTCCCGCGTTCCTGGTGAGCGCCTACCCGGTTGGAAACCTGCTCAACGGGGGCGGTTTCGGCATCGAGGGCGGCGTGCTCACCACTGTTGCCGCCGTGTCCGTCATGGCGTTCACCCTTTTCTATTACCGCACGTCCGAGTATCGTTTCTTCGGCGACCACGCGAATGCGCCGCAGAGCCCGGCGGCGGTCGGGCAGGACGAGGAGGCTCCCGCGATTCGATAGGAGGCGCGGACCGGTTTCGTATGGAACGCGACCGATTCCGCTATCGTCAAGCTCCCGTAACCTTCCTGCCATCTGGGATGATGGGGCGCATGCTAGACTGAACGATGCATGTTGTCACTGTCAGTCGACCGCGGCGCCCCTCGAAGATCGCGGCCTGGAACCTTTACGGGAGGCGTCAAGCGTGGCTCAAGCGATCACGGTTACGGACATTCGCAAGAACTTCGGCGCGGTCGAGGCGCTTAAAGGCGTTTCGCTCGATGTGGCCGAGGGAGAGAAAGTCGTCGTCATCGGGCCGTCCGGCTCGGGCAAAAGCGTGCTCATCCGTTGCATCAACGGTCTTGAGGTGCCCGATTCGGGCACGGTGGTGGTCGAAGGCATGAACCTGTCGGGCCGCAAGGTGAACGCCCGTGCGCTGGCTCGCGACGTGGCCATGGTGTTCCAAAGCTACAACCTCTACCCGCACAAGACCGTGCTCGAGAACGTGACGCTGGCACCCATCAAGGTGCTGAAGGTGCCGCGCGAGCAGGCCGAGCGCGACGGGCACGCCTATCTGGAGCGCGTGGGGCTTTCCGACAAGGTGGACAAGTACCCCGACCAGCTCTCCGGCGGGCAGCAGCAGCGCGTGGCCATCGCCCGCGCCCTCAACATGCACCCCAAGATCATGCTGCTGGACGAGCCCACGAGCGCGCTCGATCCCGAGATGGTGCAGGAGGTGCTCGACGTCATCAAGTCGCTGGCCGAGACGAACATGACCATCGTCATGGTCACTCACGAGATGGGTCTGGCGCGCGAGGCGGCCGACAAGGTCGTATTCATGGAGAACGGCCTGGTGGTAGACCAGGGCACGCCCCATTACCTGTTCGATGAGACTGACAACGCTCGCGTCAAGAGCTTCCTGTCGAAGATCCTGTAGGCTCGGCCATGATCACGAGAAGAACGTTCATACGCTCCTCGGCGCTGGTTGCGGCGACGCTCGTGCTGGGCGGGGCGACGGGCGGCCTCGCCGGTTGCGCCGGCGGCGCAGACGTGCTGCGCGTGGGCACGAAGATCGACGTGCCCGGCTTCGGCTTCCAGAATCCCGAGACGGGCAACATCGAGGGTATGGAAGTGGACATCGCGCGCGAGCTGGCGAAGCGCATCAAGGGCAGCCCCGACGCGCTCAAGGTGACCGGCGTGAACGTCACCACGCGCGGCGCGATGCTGGACAACGGCACGCTCGATGCCACGCTGGCCACGTTCACCATCACCGAGGCGCGCAAGAAGAGCTACAACTTCTCGCGCCCGTACTACACCGATCACATCGGCGTGCTGGTGAAGAAGTCGTCGGGCATAACCGATCTGGCGGATCTCGACGGAAAGACCGTGGGCGTGGCGCTGTCGGCCACGACGCGCGACAAGCTGACCGCCGCCGGCGACGAGATCGGCATCCACATGAACTTCGCCGAGTACTCGACGTATCCCGAGATCAAGATCGCGCTGGTCACCGGCCGCGTGGACGCGTTCTCGGTGGACCGCTCCATCCTGAACGGCTACGTGGACGACTCCACCATGCTGCTGGACGCGCAGTTCGCGCCCCAGGAGTACGGCGTGGCCACGAAGAAATCGAACACCGAGCTGGCCGACCAGGTTGACGCCGCCATCGGCGCTATGGCCGACGACGGCACGCTGACGGCGCTGCAAGAGCGGTGGGGGCTCTCGACCGAGACGCCCGCCGGCGAGGAAGAGGGAGGCGGGGCGCATGCTTGACATCTTCGCCCCCTACAAATGGGAGGCGCTGTTCGAGCGCTGGCCCGACATCCTCATGGCGTTCGGCACCACCGTCGGCATCTCGGTGCTCGCGCTGGTCATCGCGCTGGCGCTGGGCATCGTGTTCGGCGTGCTGTCGGTGTCGCGCATCCCCGTGCTGCGCGGCATCACCCGCGTATACGTGGAAGTGGTGCAGAACGTGCCGCTGCTTCTGCAGGTGTTCGTGTTCTACGCCATCTTCCCGCTGCTGGGCCTGTCGCTGGCCGCGTTCTGGATCGGGGTCCTGGCCATCGGCATCTACCACGGCGGCTACATCTCCGAGGTGGTGCGCAGCGGTATCGGTTCCATCCACCGCGGGCAGTTCGAGGCGGCGAAGAGCCAGGGCTTCTCGTACTGGCAGTCGATGTTCGTGATCATCCTGCCCCAGGCCATCCGCATCATCATGCCGCCGCTTGCCGTGCAGGCGGCCAATCTGGTGAAGAACACGTCGGTGCTCGCGCTCATCGCGGGCGGCGAGCTCATGTACTTCTCGAACTCGTTCGCGGGCGCGACGAGCTACTACGGGCCGGTGTACGTGGTGGCGGCGCTGCTGTACTTCGCCATCTGCTTCCCGCTGTCGCGTCTGGCTCTGTACCTGGAGCATCGCACGCGCTCGCATAGGCATCTGGCCACCGGCGACGCCACCGAGGCGTTGGCCGAGGATACGATGGAAGTCACGCCGGGCACGCACGACATCACCGGGCGCGCGGCGGCCGACACGATGGCGGGCGGCGTGCAGACCATGTACGGCACCGTGGACATCGCCCCGGCGCGCGTGGCGCCCTCGCCGCGCCATCCGCTGCACGCGCTTGCCGAGGACGCGCTGGAGCCGGGCGTGGCGCCGGAGGACCCGTACGATCAGACGTTCACCGGCAACCAGGCGGCCGAGATCGCCGACGAGATCGGGCGCGAGATCGCCCAGGAGATCGCCGACGAGTACGGCGACGACGAGCGGGCGGCGCGCGCCATGCGCACGAAGTCCGGGCGTTTGAAGGCGCATCGGCGCCTCGAGCGCCGCGTGGCCGCGCGGCGCGGCGTGGAAGGCGCGCGCGAAACCGGCGCGGCGGTGCCCGTTGCGCCGAGCGCCGCCGCCGAAGGCGAGCGGGACGAGCGGGCGAGTCGTCGCAGCCCCGAGGCCGACGAGGCGCTGGCTTCCCGCGCCGAGACCGTGACGAGCGACCGTATCACGCGCGACGTGAAGCGTCGCGTCGACGAAAGCGCGCGGGCGCGATCCGCGCGCGACCAGGTCCGCGATGAGGCGGAGCTGGGAGAGGAGGCTTTCTTGGATAACGACTACCTGCCGGGCGAGCTGGAGCAGCCCGATGAGCGCATCGCGCAGGTGCGCAGCCCTCGCGACGAAGCCGATCTCGATGCCGAGGCCGAGAGCGCTACGGCGCGGGAAGACCGTCGCGAGCTTCGCGAGGAGCGCCGCGAAGAACGCCGCGAGGCGCGCGAGCGGGCCGACCGGACTGGTGGTCCCCAGACCGTGCAGCCCGACGACGTGCGCCTCGACGAGGAGGCGGACCGGGCGCTCGAGGACGCCGAGGAGGCCGCCGAGACCGACGAGCGTTCCATGGACGTCGAGCGCGCCGAGCTGGCCGAGGGCGAAGAGGCGGCCACGACCGACGACGGGCGGAAGGATCGCTGATGAGCGATATCGCCGCGCTGTTCACCTGGGTCAACATGCGCTTCCTGTTGCAGGGGCTCGGCATGACGCTGCTCATATCCGCTTTGGCCATCCTCTGCTCGGTGGTGCTGGGCACGGTCATCTCGGTCATGCGCACGTCGAACGCCCGCGTGCTGCGGGGCATAGCCACCGTGTACATCGAGATATTCAAGAACACGCCGCTGTTGCTGTGGATCATGTTCACGTTCTTCGTGGCGCAGCTGCCGCCTATCGGCGCGGCCGTGCTGGCGTTCACCCTGTTCACGAGCGCGAGCGTGGCGGAGATCGTGCGCGGCGGCCTGGCCAGCGTGCCGCACGGCCAGTACGAGGCGGCGCGCTCGCAGGGCTTCTCCACCGTGCAGACGTACGTGCTGATCATCCTGCCGCAAGCGCTGCGCAACATGGTGCCCGCGCTGCTGTCGCAGTTCGTGACCACCATCAAGGACACGAGCTACCTGTGGGGCGCCATGGCGTTGCAGGAGCTCATGGGCCGCGGCATGATCCTCATGAACAGCTACAACTCCACCGCGCAGATCTTCGCCATCTTCGGCATCATGGCGCTCATCTACTTCATCGTGTGCTTCACGCTGTCGCAGATCGTCCGCGCCTACCAGCGCAGGCTGAAGGAAGCCCGCGCCGCGTAGGGAGGGTTGCACGAGCGCGTTTCCCAGCCATCCCGAGCGCAGCGCGAAGTCGAAGGATCCCCCTGCGCGTCATCCGAACGGCGTTCCGCCGACCGGGGCCGCCGCATGCGACAACAGCGGCGGCCCTATGTGCGGCAAAATCGGGCTTTTGGCAGCACGGAAACGAGCTTCTCACGGAGGCGGTCGGGCGATCAGGCGTTTTCCCGACAGCTTGGCGATCGGGCGTCTTCTCGCGGCGTTCGAAACGTGCAAACGCTGCCAAAAGTTCGATTTTGCTGCAGATCGATCCCTGGAAACGTGCGCGAGACGGAATTTGCGCCGCGCAGCGAGCCGTTCTACCCCCGCGCCGCTTGCCTTGGCTGCCGACGCTACTGCACGTAGGCGAGGTAGGGGAGGTAGGCCTGCGCGCTTTCGGGGACGGCGAGCGTGACCGTCTGGCCGTAGACCTCGACGGAGACGTAGCCGGGATCGTCGTAGGTGGTGACGGTGCCGTTGATGCCGAGGGCGTTACCGTCGATGGTGCCGGTGGCCGTGGCGGTGGAGGGCAGCGAGGCGGCTTGCCATCCGTCGATGTCGAGCTGCTCGATGGCTTGATCGACCTGGCTTTCGCTGAGGCCGGTCGCCGCGGCGATGCTCGCTTTGCTGCCCTCGAGGGCGCTCCTGGCCTTGTCCTTGAGGCCGGTCGCGTCGATGGCCGCGTTCGCGGCGGCTGCCTTCGCGTCGTTCGCCAGGTCGCTGGCGGGGCCCGATCCGGTGCCCGAGAAGGCGAACACGCCCACGATGCCTACGATGATGAGGGCGATCAGCCCGAGGAACACGCCCAGGACTCGTTTCATGCGTAACCTCCCGTATCTCGACCCAGAGGGCCGTTGCGTTCGGCGGGACGCCGCCGCTGCTGCGTTCGTGGTGCGTGCGGAGCGGGGCGGTGGGTCGTTTCGGCGGCTCATCCCTTGCGATCAAGGGTACCCGAGAACGGGACGCTTCACAAAACGCCCCCAGCATCTTCAACCCGCGGTAACGAAATCCCCATCCGATTTCCGGAAATCGAGGTGCGCCTCTCGGGCCGCATCGCGTGGGGCTCAGGGAGGGAATCGCGTGCGTTTTGCAGGCAATGCGCACGAGCTCGCGCAGCGGTGCGGCATGAAGCAGAGCGCGTTCGCCCGGCTGGAGTCCGGCAACGCCAACCCCACGCTCGAAACGCTCAAGCGCGTGGCCGAGGGTCTCGGCAAGCAGCTGCGCATCAGTTTCGTCTAGCGCGTCCGTTTTCGCCAGCTTGGCAATTTCTCTCGCGCGGCGCGGAAAATCGTGTATGCTAACACCTGCTGCGCCCGAACGGCGCGGCGCATGCGCGCTTGACGGCGCGCCCATCCCCGCACACGTTAATAAATAGGTGGGGCAACCGTGTGAACGAAGCAAGGCTGCGGGAGGCGGCCGGAAAGAACAGGAGGGAACCGCGTGAAGCTGGTGGTAACCGAGAAGAATGACGCGGCTCAGAAGATCGCCGATTTGCTTGGCGTGAAGAAACCCAAGGCGGACAAGGTGTACTCGACGCCGGTGTACCGCTTCGACGTGGACGGCGAGGAATGGGTGACCATCGGCCTGCGCGGCCACATCCTGGAGCCCGACTTCGCGCCGACGATGGTGTACAAGAAGCGCGGGGGATGGCAGGGCGTCACCGAGGAGGGCGAAACGCTTCCGGCGGAGCTGCCCGCGTCGCTGCCGAAGCCCCCGTTCAAAAAGAAGAAGCCCTTCACCGAGGACGGCGTGGAGCTGAAATCCTGGAAGATGGACGCGCTGCCGTACCTCGTGTACGCGCCCATCAACAAGCTGCCCAAGGAGAAGGAGATCATCCGCTCCCTGAAGAACCTCGCGAAGAAGGCCGACTCGGTCATCATCGCCACCGACTTCGACCGCGAGGGCGAGCTCATCGGAAGCGACGCGCTCAGCTGCATCCAGGAAGTGAACCCCACGGCGCCCGTGTCGCGCGCCCGCTACTCGGCGTTCACGAAAGAGGAGATCACGCACGCCTTCGACAACCTCGTCGAGCTCGACGTGAACCTCGCCTCCGCCGGCGCCTCGCGCCAGGACATCGACCTCATCTGGGGCGCGGTGCTCACGCGCTACCTGACGCTCGTGAAGTTCGCCGGCTACGGCAACGTGCGCTCGTCGGGTCGCGTGCAAACGCCCACGCTCGCCCTCGTCGTGGCGCGCGAGCGCGAGCGCCTCGCGTTCGTCCCCGAGGACTACTGGGTGATTCGCGGCGCGTTCGGTGCCGATCCCGACTCGTTCGAGGCCCCGCATGCCACCGCGCGCTTCAAGGCGGAGGCCGAGGCGCAGGCCGTCATGGCCCATGTGGAGGGCGCCACGCGCGCCACGGTGGCGTCCGTCGAGAAGAAGAAGCGCACCGTGCAGCCGCCCGCGCCGTTCAACACCACCTCGCTCATGGCGGCGGCGTCGGCCGAGGGCCTGAGCCCCGCGCGCACCATGCGCATAGCCGAGAGCCTGTACATGGACGGCTACATCTCGTACCCCCGCGTGGACAACACGGTGTATCCGACCTCGCTCGACCTCGCCGACACGGTGAAGGCCATCTCCGGCAACCCGGCCTACGCGCCGTACTGCAAGGAGCTGCTGGCGAAGGGCAAGCTCACGGCCACGCGCGGTAAAAAGGAGACGACGGACCACCCGCCCATCTACCCGACCGCCAAGGCCACGCCCGACGATCTGGCTCCCGCCGACTACAAGTTGTACAACCTCATCGCGCGCCGCTTCCTGGCGACGCTGTCCGAGGCGGCCGTCATCGAGGGCACGAAGGTCACCCTCGACGTGAACGCCGAGCCGTTCGTGGCGAAGGGCGACGTTCTGGTGAAGCCGGGCTACCGCGCCATCTACCCCTACGGCCTCAAGAAAGACGAGCAGTTGCCCGCGCTTTCCGAGGGCGAGACCATCGCGTTCAACGGCGCCACCTGCACGAAGAAGCAGACCGAGCCGCCCGCGCGCTACAGCCAGGGCAAGCTGATCCAGGAGATGGAGAAGCTGGGCCTGGGCACGAAGTCCACGCGCCATGCCATCATCGAGCGCCTCTACGCGGTGAAGTACTGCGTGAACGACCCCATCGAGCCCAGCCAGCTGGGCATGGCCGTGGGCGACGCGCTGGACAAGTTCGCGCCGCACATCACGCACCCCGAGATGACGGCCGAGCTGGAAGAGGAGATGGACAACATCGCCGAGGGCCGCACGACGAAGACCCAGGTGGTGGACACCAGCCGCAACCTCCTGTCCGAGCAGCTGGCCAGCCTGCTGCCGCACTCCGAGGAGGTGAAGGAGGCCCTGGCCGACGCCGTGGCCGCCGACGCCTACGTGGGCCCGTGCCCGAAATGCGGCAAGGACCTGCAGCTGCGCGCCAGCCAGAAAACCCGCAGCATGTTCATCGGCTGCTCGGGCTGGCCCGACTGCGACGTGACCTACCCGCTGCCCAAGGGCAAGGTGGAGGCCGTCCCCGAGCCGTGCCCCACGTGCGGCATGCCCCAGGTGAAGGTGACCGCCTTCCGTTCCAAGCCGCGCACTATCTGCATCGACCCGCATTGCTCCACGAACCAGGAGCCCGACGTGGTGGTGGGCGAGTGCCCGGCCTGCAAGGAGAAGGGCATCCAGGCGAAGCTGATCGCGCAGAAGAACCCGCGCACCCTGAAGCGATTCATCCGCTGCGAGAACTACGATGACTGCGGCACGGGCTATCCGCTGCCCCAGTACGGCGCGCTCACGGCTACCGAGGAGGTGTGCGAGCACTGCGGCGCCCCGATGGTGATCGTCACCACCGCGCGCGGCCCGTGGAAGCTGTGCCCCAACTTCGACTGCCCCGGCAAGGAGCAGAAGGAAGACGAGAAGGGTGCCAAGGGCGCCAAGGGGACGGCGGCCAAGAAGCCGGCGGCGAAGGCTCCCGCGAAGAAGCCCGCGGCGAAGAAAGCCCCGGCCAAGCGCGCGCCCGCCGCGAAGAAGGACTAGGCGAAAGCACGGAAGGCGTGAAGAAACCGTCCGCTTGGCCCGCCGAGAAAACACAGCGGCGGGCCAAGCGGTACAATCATGCGAAGTACGATCAACGAGCGAGGAGAGCTATCACATGCCCAAGGTAACCATCGTCGGCGCCGGCAACGTCGGTGCCACCGCAGCCCACATCATCGCGTCCAAGAACCTGGCCGACGTCGTGCTCATCGACGTGGCCGAGGGCCTGCCGCAGGGCAAGGCGCTCGACATGATGCACATGCGCAGCGTCGAGCAGTTCACGGTCAAGGTGACCGGCACGAACGACTACGCCGACACGCGCGATTCCGACGTGGTGGTCATCACCGCCGGCATCGCCCGCAAGCCCGGCATGACGCGCGAGGACCTGCTCGGCGTGAACGCCGGCATCATGAAGTCGGTGATCGGCCAGGCCATGGAGGCGTCCCCGAACGCCGTGTTCATCTGCGTGACGAACCCGCTCGACGTGATGACGACGCTGGCGTTCCGGGAGTCCGGCCTGCCCGCGAACCGTCTCATGGGCATGGGCGGCGTGCTGGACTCCTCGCGCCTCGCGTTCGCGGTGTGCGAGCAGCTGGGCTGCGCGCCGGCCGACGTGACCGCCTGGGCCGTGGGCGCGCACGGCGAGGGCATGGTGTGCTGGCCGCGCTTCACCACGGTGGACGGCACCCCCATCACCGAGCTCATGGACGAGGCGGCCGTGGCCAGCGTGGTGCAGCGCTGCGTGAAGGGCGGCGCCGAAGTGGTGGCCTTCCTCAAGACCGGCAGCGCCTACTACGCGCCCGGCGCGTCCATCGCGAAGATGGTGGAGGCCATCCTCACGGATTCGCACGAGGTGATGAGCGTGTGCGCGCACATCGACGGGCAGTACGGCATCGAGGATCTCTACATGAACGTTCCGGTGCGCCTCGGCAAGAACGGCGTCGAAGAGGTCGTGGAGTTCGACCTGAACGACGACGAGCTGGCCGCGCTGCGCGCCAGCGCCGACAGCGTGCGCGCGGGATTGGCGAACCTGCCGGAGTAGCCGATCTGCGAGACGGGGGAGGGAGCCGCGCAGAACTTCCCGCACGCGCAGCGATTGCTGCCGTACGGACTCCTCCTGTCCCTGCCGGTTGAGAGGGTCGGCGTAGATTGCGATAGTGCGGATCGGGGGAGCGTCGCTTGGGCGGCGCTCCCCGTCGTTAAGGGAGGGGTCGCGCTCCCCCTGGGAAGGAAGGGCTCAGCATGCTGGTCGAGATCGACGAGAGGTACTGCATCGGGTGCGGGCGCTGCGTGGACGATTGCGTGGGCGCGAATCTTGAGGTGGAGGGCGTCACGGCGCGCGTGAAAGGGCTCTGCATCCTGTGCGGGCACTGCGTGGCCGTGTGCCCCACCGGGGCGGTGTCCATTCCAAGCTACGATATGGCTGATGTGGAGACATGCGTGCCCGCCGGCGCGGCTGTCGATCCTCGCACCATGCTTCGGGTCGTCAAGTCACGTCGCAGCGTACGCGACTACCTCCCGAATACGATCGAGCAGGACACGCTGCGCCTCGTGCTAGAGGCGGGACGCTACACCGCCACGGCGAAGAACGCCCAAGGCTGCCGCTTCATCGTGGTGCAGGACGAGCTCGACGAGCTCAAGCGCCTCGTGTGGGACGGCATCGAGGGCATGCTGGCGCTCCCTGCCGCCGACAAGCCGCGCTGGGTCAAACTCTACAAGCCCTTCCTGGTCGACGCGCAGGCGGGGCTGCAGGACTTCCTGTTCCGCAATGCGCCCGCCGTCGCGTTCGTGGCGGCCGAGCGCGCCGACGACGCGGGGCTGGCCGCGCAGAACATGGAGCTCGTGGCAGCATCGCTCGGCTTGGGCGCCCTGTTCAACGGCTACCTGTGCCGCGCGGCCGAGGAGCTTCCCGCCGTGAAGGCGTTCCTCGAAGCGGAAAACAAGCCGCTGCAGATATGCATGCTGCTGGGCCATCCCGCCGTCTCCTACCGGCGAACCGCGCCGCGCCGCGCCGGCGACTTCGTGATGAAGTAGCGCATGAAGGTTGTAAGCGTCGAGCAGGCGCGACGGCATCGTTTGCGCGCGCATCATCTCGATCGCGCATACGGCATCGAAGACGCGGCGGAGCTTGCGGGCGCGTGCGGAATGCAGAACACGCCGCCGGGCGCATGGGAGACGGCCTTGTTCAACCGCGCGCCGGCTTGTCGCAGAGAAGATGCCGAGCGCCTGCTGTACGGGGAGAAGACGCTCGTGCAGGCGTGGAGCCTGCGCGGCGCGCCCGTGGTGTTCCCCGCGGCCGAAAGCGCGGCGTTCCTGTCGGCGCTCGTTCCGGCGAAGGGCGAGCCGTGGGCGTACACGAAGGGCATCGGCCTTGCGCTCGATGCGCTGGGCATGGAGTTCGACCGGCTGCTCGAACTGCTCGTGCGGGCGATGCCGCGCCTCGACGACGAGGCGATCGCGAGCAAGGTGGCGCTCGATCAAACGTTGGCGGATTGGGTCGAGCCGCTGCTTCCTGCGAACAAGCGCGCGGCGTGGCGACAGCCGTCGATGTACGGCAGCCCCGACAAGCAGACGGTGGGAGGAGCCGCGGTGTCGTTCTTGCTGCGCCCGTGCTCGTTCATGGGCCTCGTCGTGTTCGGCGAGCGCGCCGGCGCAACGCCCACGTTCACCTCGTACCGAAGGTGGACGGGCGGCGCGCTGCAGCCGGACGCTGACGCCGCCGCGCGCCTGGTGCGGAAGTTCGTCCATTGCTACGGGCCGACGAGGCCCGATGCGCTCGCGGCCTGGACGGGGTGCTCGGGCGCGCAGGCGCGCCGCATGTGGAAGGGCATTGCGGACGAGCTGGAGCCGGTGGAGTTCGGCGGCAAGAAGGCATGGGCGCTGGCGGCCGACCTCGATGCGCTCGCATCGGCGGAGCCGCCGGAGCGCGAGGTGCTGCTGCTTGCCGGCCACGACCCCTATCTCGATCAACGCGACCGCGCCACCTTGCAGGTCGACGTTTCGTTGCAGCGGCGTATCTGGAAGACCGTTGCGAACCCCGGCGTCGTCGTGCGCAACGGGGAGGCCGTGGGCACGTGGACGGCCAAGAAGAAGGGTGCGGGCCTGTCCGTCTCGCTGGCTACGTGGGTTGCCTGCTCCGAACAGAAGCTGCGCGACCTCGCCGAGGCCTACGCCGCCTTTCGGGGTTTGAAGCTGTTGGGCGTGAGCTTCGAGTAGCATCTCGGCTCGTCCCGAGAAACATCGCGAATGCACGGTTTCCGGACTCCATGTGCGGCAAAATCGTCGTTTTGGCACGTCGAGCTCGTTCGGAAGCCGTGTTCCGGAACACCGTCGGAACGCGAGCTGGGGTTTCGCCTGGCCGATTCCCAGAAAAAGGCGTCGAAGCCCGTCGAGACTGCCAAAACGACGATTTTGCCGCACATCGCCTTAAGGAAAGGTGCGGCGGGACGCCGGATGCGGGCGAGCGTATGCGTTCATGGGAAGATTTGCCGAAGCGATCGACGGGGGCGGGGAAGGAGTAACGTGCTTGCGGTATAATCTCTCCTTATGGAAACCATCATCACGAAATCACAGGTCGCGGACGCAGTCTACGCGGCCATCCCGAAGCTGGCCTGCGTGCTGCCGGCCGATATCGAAGCGGGGCTCGCCGTGGCGCGGGAGCTCGAGGACAATCCGCGCGGGCGCGCGGTTCTCGACCAGCTAATTGAGAACGCGGCGATCGCCGCCGAGGATCGCGTGCCTATCTGCCAGGACACCGGCACCGTGTGGGTCAGCCTCGAGATCGGACCTGACGTAGCTGTACGCGGCGACGTGTTCGCCGACGTGGACGACGCCGTTGCCCGCGCCTACGACGAGGCGCGTCTGCGCAAGTCGGTGGTGCGCGATGCCGTCCTCGACCGCGCGAACACGGGCGACAACACGCCTGCGTTCTGCGACGTCCATCCCGTGGACGAGCCGGGCGCGGCGCGGCTGCACGTTATGCTGAAGGGCGGCGGCTCGGACAACGCGAGCCGCGTGGTCATGCTGGTTCCGGGTGCCGGCAAGCAGGGCATCGTCGACGAGCTCGTACGCTGCGTGCGCGAGAAGGGCGCCAACGCCTGCCCGCCGCTCGTGGTGGGCGTCGGCATCGGCTCCACGTTCGACAAGGTGGCCGGCTTGGCGAAGCGGGCGCTCATGCGGCCTGTGGACGAGCCCGCGGCCGACGACCGCCTGCGCGCGCTCGAAGAGGAGCTGCTCGCGGCCGTGAACGCCACGGGCATCGGACCCGGCGGCCTGGGCGGCCGCACGACGGCGCTGGCCGTGCGCGTGGCCACGGCGCCGTGCCACATCGCGGCGCTGCCCCTGGCCATCAACATGGGCTGCTCGGCCATGCGCAGGATCACGGTTCCGCTGGCTTGCCAGCCAGCGGAACGGCTCGACGCTGCGGCTTCCCGCCGTACCCGATCTTCGCGCGATGCCGCAGACTTGCGTACCGAAGTACGCGGCGCCTGCGCCATCCCCCGAATCTCAGGCACTGCGGAAACCCTCGCTGACTTCGCTGAACCTGCGTCTGATCGTTCGCGCTGTGCGCGAAGCGCCGCGGATGCGGGCGAGGAGGTGCGCCATGGCTAGCGCTGATCGCATCCGCCTCGCGCTGCCGTTCGACCGCGCCGCGCTGGCCCGGTTGGAGGCGGGCGACTCCTGTCTGCTCACCGGCCCTTTGTACACGCTGCGCGATGCGGGGCACGTGCGCCTCTTGGCCGAGCTGGAAGCCGCCGGCGGAGCGCTGCCCTACGGTCTGGACGGCCAGGCCATCTTCTATGCGGGTCCCACGCCCGAAGCGGCCGGGCGCCCCTTCGGCGCGGTCGGACCCACCACGGCCAGCCGCATGGATTTCGCCGCCCCCGCGCTGCACCGCGCAGGCGTCGCGGCGACGGTGGGCAAGGGCCGCCGCTCGTCCGAGGTGCGCGATGCCTGCCGCGCGACGGGTTCCGTTTATTTCGTGGCATGCGGCGGGGCCGCGGCCTATCTGGCGAAGTGCGTGGCATCATCGGAGACGGTGGCGTACGACGATCTGGGAACCGAGGCCCTGCGCCGCATCGACGTGGTCGATTTCCCCGTCTTCGTCGGCGTCGACGTGCGGGGCCGCGACGTGTACGACCTCGTCTAGCCAGGGCATGCTTTCAAAGGGAGAGGGAACGACCATACCCGTGATACACGAATCCGCACAAGCAACCGATGCCCTGCGCGGCATCTTCATCACGTTCGAGGGCGGCGAGGGCGCCGGCAAGACGACGCATATCCGCTTTTTGTCCGAGACGCTGCGAGCGCACGGCCGCGAGGTGCTGTGCCTGCGCGAGCCCGGCGGCACCGAGGTGGGCGAGCAATTGCGCGCCGTGGTGTTGGACCCGGCGAACGGCGGCATGTCCGACGAGGCCGAGCTGCTCATCTACGAAGCCGCCCGCGCGCAGCTGATGGCGCAGGTCATCGCGCCCGCGTTGGCGCGAGGGGCCGTGGTGCTGTGCGACCGCTTCACCGATTCGACGGTGGCCTACCAGGCTTACGGGCGCGGCTTGCCGCGCATGTTCGTCGACCGCGTGAACGAGTTCGCCTGCCAGGGCGTGCATCCCGACCGCACCATCCTCATGACCACGGGCGGCGAGGCGAACGTGGGCCTCGTGCGCGCGACGCATCGGGGGGCGGCCGACCGCCTCGAGCAGGCGGGCGAGGAGTTCCATGCCCGCGTGAACGAGGCGTTTCTGGAAATCGCCCGGCGCGACCCCGAGCGCGTGCGCGTGGTGGTCTCCGACGGCAACAAGTCGCAGACGGCTGCTGCGGTGTTCGCCGAGCTGGCCGACCTGTTCCCCTGGATGGCGCAGGTCGTCGTCGACGACCCTGCCTTTTTCGACCGCCTCGACGTGAAGCGTTCGAAAGTGGAGGCGTAAAGCCGTGGCCGACGCGTTCGAGAACATCCTCGGCCAGCCGCAGGTGCGCGAATTCTTGCGCGCCACGGTGGCGCAGGGCAAGGTGAGCCACGCCTACCTGTTCACGGGCCCGGCCGGGTCGAACAAAACGATGGCCGCCTACGCGTTCGCGCAGGCCGTGCTGTGCCCGAAGGGGGCCTCCGGCCCGCGCGGAGGCAACTGCGGCG
The DNA here is from genome assembly GCF_009875595.1 of Eggerthella sp. BIOML-A1. NCBI lineage: Bacteria > Bacillati > Actinomycetota > Coriobacteriia > Eggerthellales > Eggerthellaceae > Eggerthella > Eggerthella sp. BIOML-A1. The sequence continues at coordinate 259,197 of NZ_WWRZ01000009.1, forward strand.
CATGCGACGCCTGCCGGCGCATCATGCGCAAGAAGCATCCCGACGTGCGCTACTTCGCGCCCGAAGGCGCGGGCGGCTATCTGGTCGAGCAGATCCGCGACATCGTGGCCGATACGTCGATGGCGCCCATCCAGGCGCACAAGAAGGTCTACATCCTCGATCGCGTCGACCTGCTGGGCGTGCAGGCCGCCAACGCGTTCCTCAAGACGCTGGAGGAACCGCCGTCGGACGTGGTGCTGATCCTGCTCGCGCGCACGCGCGAGAGCGTGCTGCCCACCATCCTGTCGCGCTGCCAGGTGGTGCCGTTCCGCACCATTCCGGCAAGCGAGGCGGCCGGCATCATCGTGCAGAACACGGGCGCGTCGCGCGAGCAGGCGCGCATGGCCGTCGAGGCCTGCGACGGCTCCATCACGCGCGCCGTGGAGTTCTTGAAGTCCAACGAGCGCCTGGCGTTCCGCGTCCGCGTGCTGGAAGTGCTGGGCTGTCTGCGCAAGGCCGACGACTGGGACGCCGTCGGGTTCGCCAGCGACCTCGTGGTGCTGGTGAAGGCGCCGCTGGACGTGGCGCGCGCCGAGCAGGAACAGGAGCTTGCCGAGAACGCGGACTTCCTGGCGAAGTCGGCCATCCGCCAGATCGAGGCGCGCAACAAGCGCCAGCTGACGGCCAAGACCTTCGAATCGCTGCGCCAGCTCACGGCCATCGTGCGCTCGTGGCTGCGCGACGTGCTGGCCGTGTGCGCCGAGACTCCCGAGCTCGTCATCAACGTGGACGCCCGCGCCTCGATCATGGAGGCGGCGGAGGCCACCGACGAGGCGCGCGCCGCCGCCGCGCTTGCGGCCGTGCGCCGCTGCGACGAGGCTATCTCGTATAATGTATCACCGGAAACGTGCATCGACGCGATGCTGTTCGAGATAAGAGAGGTGCTCTATGGTTCGCATAGCGCCGATTAACCTGTACTACAACCCGAAAACGCTCTGGTTCGACGCCGGGGACCTGGACGTGCGCGCCGGCGACGGCGTGATCGTGTCCACCGCTCGCGGCACCGAGTTCGGCCGTGCGGCCCACGACGTGTTCGAGGCCGACGAGACGCAGATCAAGAAGCTGAAAAGCCCGCTCAAGCCCGTCAAACGCATCGCGACGGACGAGGACGAGGCGCGCGCGGCCGAGCTGGAGGCGAAGAGCCGCGAGGCGCTGCCCGTATTCAAGGAGATGGCTGCCGAGGGCAACGGCGACATGCACCCCGTGTCGGTGGAGTACCTGTTCGAGGGCGACAAGGCCATCTTCTACTTCGAGGCGGAGGAGCGCGTGGACTTCCGCGAGCTCGTGCGCAAGCTGGCCGCGCACTTCCGCGTGCGCATCGACATGCGACAGATCGGCGTGCGCGATGAGGCCCGCATGGTGGGCGGCCTGGGGCATTGCGGCCAGGAGCTGTGCTGCAAGCGCCTGGGCGGCGAGTTCTGCCCCGTGTCCATCCGCATGGCGAAGGAGCAGGACCTCTCGCTGAACCCGCAGAAGATATCGGGCGTGTGCGGACGGCTCATGTGCTGTCTGCGCTACGAGTTCGACGCGTACAAGGACTTCAAGAGCCGGGCTCCCAAGCAGAACGCCACGGTGGAGACGCCCGACGGGCCGGCGAAGGTGGTGGATCTCGACGTGCCGCGCGAGATCGTGTCGCTGAAGATCATGGGCGAGAAGCCCGTGAAGGTGCCGCTGGCCGACTTCGACCCGCCCGAGGAAGGCTCGAACCGCCCGAACCGCGTAGGCGAGGAGGCGTGGCAGGACGCGACGACGGCCGACCCCATCGGATTTGCGGGCGAGTCAGCGCTGTTCGGCACCACGACGCAGCTGACCGGGCAGGACAAGCTGGCCGATCCGGGTTCCGTGCGCCGCACGGGCCGCGGCGGTCAGAAGCCGTCGAAGGGCGGCGGCTCGAACGGCGGCCGCGCGGGCGGCGGTCAGAAGGGCGGCGGCAACGGCGGCCAGAAGGGCGGCAAGCAGGCCGACGCGCAGGCGCAGAGCGCGCGCAAGCCGCGCAGGAGGCGCTCGACGAAGGTCGGCGGCGAGGGCGCTGCCGCCCCCGAGGCGGCCGAGGCTCAGAAGCGCAAGCAAAAGCAGCAGGGCGGCGGCTCGCCGAAGGGCGGGCAGAGCGGCCAGCAGCAGAAGCGCCGGTCAGGCCAGGGCGGTCAGGGCGGCAACGGCGGAGGCAAGAAGCAGCAGGGCCAGCGCCAGGGAGGCGAGGGCGCTAAGAAGCAGGGGCCGAAGGGCATGCAGCCCTCGAAGCCGCGTCCCGGCCAGAAGTCCTCGGGCCTGCGCCAGGGCCAGAAGCCGCAGCAGCCGCGCCAGGACAAGGCGCCCCGCCCCGAGCGCTCGGGGGCTCCGAGCGGCGAGGGCGGCCGCCCGACGGGAGACGGCGGGCATCGCCGCGCCCGTCGCCGCAGCCACAAGGCGGGCGGCTTGGACGGCGCGGGCGCGCCCGGAGCGGGCGGCGCGGCGCCGAGCGGCGAATAGCGGACGTACGGAGGAGGCTCATCGGGAATGAAGATCGACTACGCGCTGTTGACTGACCTGTACCAGCTCACCATGGCGCAGGGCTATTGGGAGACCGGCCAGGGCGACACGCAGGCCTGCTTCCACATGTACTTTCGCGACTACCCGTTCAAGGGCGGCTACGCCATCGCGTGCGGCATGGCGCAGCTGGCCGACCTCGTGGACGAGTTCTCGTTCTCGGACGAGGACGTGGCCTACCTGGGCTCGCTCGACGCGCCCGGCGGCGGCAAGCTGTTCAAGCCGGAGTTCCTCGACTACCTGCGTACCTTCGAGCTGCGTGTGGACATCGACGCGGTGCTCGAGGGCACCGTCGTGTTCCCGCACGAGCCGCTGGTGCGCGTGACCGGCCCCATCATGGATTGCCAGCTCATCGAGACGGCGCTTCTGAACTGCGTGAACTTCGAGACGCTGATCGCCACGAAGGCTGCGCGCGTGTGCCTGGCGGCGCAGGCTCCCGTGGCGGAGTTCGGCCTGCGGCGCGCGCAGGGCGCGGGCGGCGGTTTGTGGGCCAGCCGTGCGGCCGTCGTGGGCGGGTGCGCTTCCACGTCGAACGTGCTGGCGGGCAAGCTGTTCGACATCCCCGTGTCGGGCACGCACGCGCACTCGTGGGTCATGTCGTTTCCCGACGAGCTCACGGCGTTCCGCGCGTACGCCGAGGCGTTCCCGAAGAACTGCGTGCTGCTCGTGGACACCTACGACGTGGAGCAGGGCATCAAGAACGCCATCACGGTGGGCCTGGAGATGCGCGAGCGCGGCGAGCGCCTGAGCGGCATCCGCATCGACTCGGGCGACCTGTCGTGGCTCGCGCGCATGGCGCGCGCCATGCTGGACGAGGCGGGCCTGACCGACTGCGGCATCGTGCTGTCGAACGACCTGGACGAGTTCACCATCCAGTCCATCCGCGACGAGGGGGCCCAGGTGACCTCGTGGGGCGTGGGCACGAAGCTTGCCTGCGCATACGATCAGCCCACGCTGGGAGGCGTGTACAAGCTGTCGGCCACGCGCGCCCCGGGGGAGAGCGAGTGGACCGACCGCCTGAAGATCTCCGAGTCGGCCGCCAAGCTGACCACGCCCGGCGTGCTGGACGTGCGCCGCTACTTCTACTGCGGCAGCGGGCGCTTGGCCGGCGATATGGTGTTCGACGTGAACGCGCCCGGCGACAAGCTGCGCGAGGTTATCGTCGACCCGTCCGACGACCTGCGGCAGAAGAACCTCTCGGGGCTGTGCTCCGAGACGCTGCTCAAGCCGCTCGCGCGCGACGGCCGCACGGTGCTCGACGCGTCCGAACGCGACGCATGGGCGGCTCGCGAGCGTGCCCAGGCGGGCCTCGCCACGCTCGACGAGAGCCAGAAGCGCATGCTGAACGCCCACACCTATCCGGTAGGCCTCGAATATGGTCTTTTTGAGCGCCGTCGCGATCTGGTTGTGAAGCTGCGGGGCATCGCGTAGTGTACGAGGGTACGTCATCGACTGGTTCGGGCGCCTGCGCCCCATGTCAAGGAAGGATGTCATGATCAAGATACTCACCGATTCGGTCGCCTCCATTCCCGCCGACGTGGCGCGCGAAGCCGGCATCGACGTGGTCACCCTGTTCGTGAACCGCGAGGGATGCGAATACGCGGACTCTGAGATGGATTTGGACGCGTTCTACGCCGACATCTACGACATGGTGGACAACATCCCCACGTCCAGCCAGCCGTCCCAGCACACGCTGGAAACCGTGTTCGAGGAGGCGGCGCGCGCGGGCGACGAGGTGCTGGGCATCTTCATCTCGTCGGAGCTGTCGGGGACCTACGAGGGCGCCGTGCGCGCCGCCCGAGCCGTGAAGGCGCGCAACATCGACTTCACCTACGTCATCGTGGATTCCACGTCGTGCGGCTACGACGAAGCGTGGCCGGTGTTCGACGCGGTGGCCGCGCGCGACGCGGGCGAGGACCTGGCAGGATGCGCAGCGGCGGCGCTGCGCGGCATCGAGTCCACCCGCTTCCTGTTCACGCCCGAAACGCTCACGTTCCTGCAACGGGGCGGGCGCATCGGCAACGCGGCGGCGCTGCTGGGCAACCTCATCCAGCTTTCGCCCGTGCTCACAGTGAGCGACGGCAAGGCCGACACGTTCGCGAAGGTGCGCACGCGCAAAAAGGCGCTCGACCGGATCGTGACCGAGTTCAAGAAGGATGTCGAGCAGCACGGCCTGAAGCACGTCGTGGTGCACTACATCGGTGACAAGGCGCCGGCCGTCGCATGGGCGCGCGAGGTCGTCGAGCCGCTCATCGGGCGCACGGTGAGCGTGCTGCCGGTGAGCCCCGTCATCGGCCTGCACGTGGGGCCGGCCGTGGGGCTTGCCTACGAGTGCGCAAGCGCACTGGCCGGCAAGATCAGCGGCCCGGTGCAGGCGCGCGCCTGCGCTTCGTAGAGTCGCGCGATCGTCCGATACCGTATGCAAACCGCTCAGAAAGCGAGAAACGCTCATGCAGCATAAGTGCAACCTCATCATCGATTCGTGCTGCGACCTGCCGTTCGAGGTCGTCGACCGGGAAGGCGTCGAGCTTATCAGGTTCCCCTACATCATGAGCGACGGCGAGCATGCCGACGATCTGTACCAGACCTCGTCGGCGCACGATTTCTACCAGGCGATGCGCAACGGCGAGGAGCCTACCACCGCGCAGGTGCCCGTGCCCGTGTTCCGCGACGCGTTCGAGCGAGCCATCGCAAGCGGGGTGCCCACCGTGTACTTGAGCTTCTCCAGCGGGCTGTCCGGCAGCTTCGATGCAGCGGCGCTCGTGCACGACCAGCTGATGGCCGAGCATCCGGACGCCGAGCTGTACATCGTGGACACGTGCTTGGCCTCGGTGGCCGAGGCGCTGCTGGTGTACGAGGCGCTGCGTCAGCGCGACAACGGCATGACGGCGCAGGAGCTTGCGCGCTGGGCCGAGGAGGCGCGCTACTTCGTGGACGCCGAGTTCATGGTGGACGACCTGGAGGCCCTGCGCCGCGGCGGCCGCATCCCCAGCTCGGTGGCGTACGCGGGCTCGAAGCTGGACGTGAAGCCGCTGCTCACCATCACCGTCGACGGCAAGCTGTCGCTGGCGGGCGTGGCGCGCGGGCGCAAGAAGGGCATCAAGCAGCTGGCCGAGTACTACAACAAGCGCAAGGCCGACTCGCGGCCGGGTCGCTGCGTGGTCATCGGCAACGCCGACTGCCCGAAGGATGCCGCCCGCCTGCAGGAGGCGCTGGGCAAGGGCGACGACAGCATCCTGTTTCTGGAGAGCAGCATCGGGCCGGTCATCGGCAGTCACGTGGGGCCGGACATGATCGCGGTGGTGTTCTGGGGCAACGACAAGCGCGAGGAGCTGTCGGTGGCCGACCGCATCGCGAAGAAGGTCAAGGGCGGCGAGTAGCCCGCGCGCGAGCGGCTCGCGACACATGGAATTCGAACGCATCGGGAAAGGTGCTTAGATGGAACTTTCGTTCGTATACTCCGGCAACGAGACGGTGGGCGCTATGGTGGTGTCCCGCCTGGAGGCGGCCGGCTGCACGCGCACCGACGACGTCGCGCATGCCGAAGCCATCATCACGTACTGCACGTCGCAGACGGCGCTGGAAGACGCGTACTTCGACGAGCAGGGGCTCGTGCAGGCGGCGGGGAAGGGCGCGCTGCTCATCGACCTGTCGGCGTCGACTCACAGCTTCGCGCGCGAGCTGAACGCCGTGGCCGTGGTGAGCGACCTCATGTCGGTGGAGGCGCCGCTCGTGGTGGTGGACGTGGCCCGCGCCGACGCGTTCGGCGACCGCGACAACCTGGTGTGCTTCGTCGGGGGCGACGAGGAGGCCGTGGCGGAGGCGCGTCCCGTGCTGGAAGCGATCGCCGGCACGGTGCAGGAAACGGGCGGGGCGGGCTCTGCGCAGCTCGCGCGCGCCGCGTACACGCTGCAGACGACGGCGCAGGTGATCTCGGCCGTGGAGGCCGACGCGCTGTATCGCGCCGTGCGTCGCTCGTCGGCCTCGCTCGACCAGGCGACGGAGCGCGTGGGTGCGGCGACGCCCGTGGCCGAGCAGGTGCTGGCTGCGGTGAACACGGGGCGTTTCGACGGCACGTACACGGTTGAGATGTTCATGGCCGAGCTGTCCGCCGCGCTGACGGCGGCCGACGACGTGGACCTCATCCTACCGCAGGCCGAGGCGTGCCTGCACCTGCTGGAGCTGCTCGCTGTCATCGGCGGCTCCGACAAGGCGCCTGCAGCGCTGGCGCTGGTGTACGGCGAGGAGAAGACGTGCGCCGAGCAGGGCCTCGACTGGACGCGCGCTGAGCAGGCCTACGGCGACGTCGCCGAGGGCTTCGACGACCTGGACGACGACGGCCACGACCATGGGCACGATCACGGTTCCTTCGGCGATTATCCCGGCTACGGCGCGTACTCGGCCAATTAGGGTTCCGTCGGCCTACGGCCGACGGACCTTGCCGACGCTGCGGGCGGCTGTGGCACCCGATCTCGCGGCGAAGCCGAGGACTCGCGTACCGAAGTATCCCCTGAGGGGACTTTCTTGCAGGACGCGCTTCGCCCTCGCCTTCCCCACGATCTCGGATACCACAGCCGCCCTCGCTGACATTATTGGACCGGTGAGTCTATGAATCTGGCATTATCAACATGCGATCTCTGCCCCCGCTCGTGCAGGGTCGATCGGGCGGCGGGGGAGCGCGGGGCTTGCGGGGCCGACGGGCGCCTCGTGGTGGCGCGTGCGGCGCTGCATTTCTGGGAGGAGCCTCCCATCAGCGGGTCGCGCGGCAGCGGCACGGTGTTCTTCGCGCACTGCCCGCTGCGCTGTGTCTACTGCCAGAACGCGGTGATCGCCGCGGGCGAGGCGGGCGCGGAGGTGAGCGTCGAGCGCCTGGGCGAGATGTGCCTGGAGCTGCAGGAGCAGGGCGCGCTCAACGTCAACTTCGTCACGCCGACGCATTACGCTCCCGAGGCGCGCGCGGCCGTCGCCTGGGCGCGCGAGCGAGGGCTGGCGCTTCCCGTCGTATGGAACACGTCCGGGTACGAGACGGTCGCCGCCGTGCGGGCGAACGCGGGCACGGTCGACGCGTACCTCACGGATTTCAAATACGCCGACGTCGAGCTGGCGCGGCGCTACTCGCATGCGCCCGATTACCCCGAGGTCGCCCTGGCGGCGCTCGAGGCCATGGTGGAGGAGGCGGGCGAGCCGAAGTTCGACGAGGTGGACGGCGAGCTGCGCTTGACCGGCGGCGTCGTGGTGCGCCACCTCATGCTGCCGGGCGCGCTCGAGGACTCGAAGCGGGTCGTGCGCCTTGTGCGCCAGCGCTTCGGCGACGCGGTGCTGCTGTCGCTGATGAACCAGTACACGCCCGTGCTGGCGGACGCCGCGAAGGCGGGCGACGCGCGAGCCGCGGCGACGCTCGACCGCTGCCCCGAGCTTGCCGAGCGCGTCTCCGACGACGAGTACGAGCTTCTGCTCGACTACGCCGACGAGCTGGGCGTCGAGGACTACTTCTGGCAGCAGGGCGGAGCCGCCGAGGACAGCTTCATCCCCGCGTTCGACCTGTCCGGCGTGTGGGAGCCCGATCGCGCGTAAGGCGGGCTCTACCCTCCCTCCCTCCCTCCCTCCCTCCCTCCCTCCCTCGGCCGTCCTTGGGCGCATTCCTCCGCTCCGAATGGCGAAAAGAGGTTGAATTCGGAAGTATCGAAGAGGGCTGCGCGTGCGGAGGCGAGCTTGCTTTGGCATCGCCGCAGGTCGTGGAAGCGGCTGGATTCCAACGAGGCGCACCGGGCGGGTTCGATGAGCCTCGTCCTTCCGAATTCGATGCTTTTTCGCCATTCGGAGCGCGGGGGGATGCATGGGCTGACGTTGCCGGGACGCCGCCCCTGCCGTATCTTGCCTGGGCTTGTCTGCTTTGCGCAGCAGAGCGATGGTTGGAACAAATGTTTCACGTGAAACAATCTGGTGAAGACCTGCGGCTGGAAACGGCATTTCGAAAGACCCGCCTTCGGGTATGCGGGAGCGGTTGATGGATTCATCGCGGTTGTCCCGACGGGGAAACGGGTCGGCGCCGCGTTGGCATCTTGACCGTCGACGCGAATTCGGGGTTCGCGCGCGAGGACGGCCTGCCTGCGGTTTGCCGTTGGCGGAAAGAGGGGGGCGGCCGCTTCGCCGGCGCGCTTCCGAAGTCCCCATCCCGAAGGGCTTCGGATCCGCATCGAATCGCGCGGTGACGTGGAGGGCGGCCGCTTCGCAGGGACGCGCGGACGCTAGCGCGGGGAGATTTCCTTTCCGGGGAGGTCTTCCTGCATCTCGGTGATGTTCTTCCAGAAGCGCTTGGGCATGAACTGGCGGCGCAGCTCGGGGTTGTAGCGGGCCTCGACGGCCACGGTGTCGTAGAAGCGCTTCCAGGCCTGCTGCATGAGGCGTTCCTCGGACGCGCGGTCGGGTAGGTCGACGTTCTCCGTCTGGACGAGGTACCAGTCGCGCCCTTCGTAGACGCCGGCAATGTTGTGCGCCTCGTCGAAGATGATGAAGGGCTGCGTGTTGAAGCGCCCGCTGAACCAGTCCATGAGCAGCGGGATGACCGAGGCTGCGGGGTTGCAGCGCGCGAACCACACGCCGTTCTCCAGATGCTCGAAGCGGAGGAACTGCAGCATACGATGCCGCTCGTTCATGACGGAGCGGGCGAGGCGGTGGAGCGGCTCGACGGCAGGGTGGGCGAGGTCGCCCAGCACGCTGCGGCGGGCCTTGCCCGTGCAGGCGAACTTCCCGCACGCGCCGCCGCATGATCCGCGGCGCTTGCAGCCGGAGCAATCGTGCGGCCTGTTCTGCGCCATGGCGTAGCGGATGAAGCGGTACACGATGGTGCCGGCGTCCGGGTGGTCGCTGAGCGAGGCGTGCTTGACGGCATCGTAGGCGGCGTCTCCGCACGCCCTCCTGATGCCGCGCCGAACGCGCACGGCATGCTCCTCGTTCGTCTCGATGACGCGCACGGTTTGGCCGAGCCGCGGCTGCAGGACGTCGGCGCGGGCGATGTCCTGCGGGTCCTCGCGGCGCGCGTACGCCTCGAACACGGCGGACAGCAGGCCCTCGAGCGAGCCGTCGTGGCAGTAGGCGACCTCGGCCAGGGGTTCTTCGGGGAAGAGGGGCTGGTTCTCGGCGGGCTTTCGGCTCATGCGCACACGGCTTCCGGCGTTTCGAGGGCTCGCTGCCAACCGTACGTCCCGTCGGCGCTCGCGGCGCGGCCGGACGACGACGCCGCGTTCGAGGAGCGCTCCGCATCGCTGCAAGACGCCGCTGCGGTCGCATCGCCGCTTTCCAGCGCGCGTGCGCCCGACCCGCCCGCGATGCGGGCCTTCTCGGGCGTCTCGACGCTCTCGAACAGGCTCATCTGACCCGGTGTGGTCTTGTCGGCGCGCCGCCCGTGGTTGCCGCCCTTGATGGGCGCGGCAAGCTGCGCGCGCAGCCCTTCGCGCGAGAAGTCGACGCCGCGCCCCGAGTAGCTGCCGCTGCACGTGATGAAGAAGCGGGCGCGCTTGTACGCGATGCCCAGCTTGCGCAGCTCGGGCTCGCGCAGGCAGGTGGTGCGCCGCGCGCGCACGATGAGGTTCGCTCCGCGCACGCCGATGCCGGGCACGCGCAGCAGCGCCTCGAGCGGAGCGGTGTTCACCTCCACGGGGAAGAAGTCCAGGTGGTTGATGGCCCAGTTCGCCTTCGGGTCGAGGTCGGGATCGAGGAAGGGGTTGTCCTCGTCGATGATCTCGGTGACGTCGAAGCGGTAGAAGCGCAGCAGCCAGTCGGCCTGGTACAGCCGATGCTCGCGGTTGAGCTGGACGGCGTCGGTGCCGGGCAGGCGCTTGTCGTCGTTCACCGGCGTGTAGGCGCTGAAGAACACGCGCTTGAGCGACAGCGTGCGGTAGAGCGCGGCCGACAGGTTGAGGATCTGGAAGTCGCTTTCGGGCGAGGCTCCTACGATCATCTGCGTGGACTGCCCGGCCGGCACGAAGGCGCGCTCCTTCTTCTTGGGGCGGATCTGCCTCATGTAGGTGGTCTGCTTGCGCACGAGCGCGCGCGTGTCCTTGTCCACGGCGATGTTGTCGCGGATCTGGCGCATGGGCGCGATGATGCGCTGTTTGTCCTTCTGGGGCGCGAGCAGCTGCAGGCTCTTCTGGGAGGGCAGCTCCATGTTCACGCTCATGCGGTCGGCCAAGTGCCCCAGCTGCTGCACGAGCTCGGGCGAGGTGCCGGGCACCGCTTTCGCGTGGATGTAGCCGCGGAAGCCGTGCTCCTCGCGCAGGATGGACAGCGTCTGTATCATGAGCTCGGTGGTGTAGTCGGGGTTGCGGATGACGCCTGAGCTGAGGAACAGGCCCTCGATGTAGTTGCGGCGGTAGAACGCGATGGTGAGGTCGGCCAGCTCGCGCGGCTTGAACGCGGCGCGCGGCACCTCGTTCGACGCGCGGTTCACGCAGTAGGCGCAATCGTACACGCAGACGTTGGTCATGAGCACCTTGAGCAGCGTGATGCAGCGCCCGTCGGCCGCGAAGCTGTGGCAGCAGCCGGCGGCCAGCGTGTTGCCGAGCTTGCCCTTCTGGGCGTCGCGGTCGATGCCCGAAGACGTGCAGGCAACGTCGTACTTAGCAGCGTCGGCGAGAATCTCGAGCTTGGCAACCAGATCCATTCGTCCATCCGTTCGTCAGATCAAATGTTCGCGGGAATGTTTGTTCGTATATGGTACGCATACGAGTGTTCGAAGTCAAGGGTAGGGAAGAGGAGTCGAACCCGGATTCTTCCGCTCCTTGCGGCATGCGGCGGCTGTGCTGGTTTTCGGAGCTGCTGGAGCGGCATCTCGCATGGAGCGTGCGGATCGGTTTTAGTTGTCCGAGGGCGCTTCATGCTTTCCGACGAACCTGCACGCCGTGCATTCTCGCGTTTTCCCCTGTCTCTCGACGGCTCGGAGGATTCGCTTCGCGACGAGCAAGGGTATACTGATGCTTGCATGATATAGAAACGAGTGCGAAGGAGCGGGCGATGGTGGCGGTGCTGTGCGTGGGTTTGGGCGGCTTCATCGGATCGGTAGGGCGCTATCTGCTGGGTCTCGTGCCGGTCGAGGGCGACTTCCCGCTCATGACGTTCGCCGTCAACTTTGCGGGCGCCGTGCTCATCGGGGCGGTGTTCGAGGCCGCCACGGAGGGCTCCGGCTTGCCTGACAACGCCGTGTTGTTCCTCAAAACCGGCGTGTGCGGCGGCTTCACCACGTTTTCCGCGTTCTCGCTGGAGACCCTCGCCTTGCTCGAACGCGGCAAGTACGCGACGGGCGCGCTGTACGCATGCGGAAGCGTGCTCGCTTGCCTTGCCGGCGTCGTGATAGGGCGGCTGGCCGTGCGCGGCGTGCGCGCCGCCCTGACCGGCTCGGCCGCGGCGTAGGGGGGGCGGGCGCCGCGCACGGCGCGCACCCCTACGTCCTTCGATTTCGCGCTCGCCGAGCGGGTCGCGCTATTTCGCGCGGGTCGCGTTGCCCGGATCGATGGACATGCTCTGGAAGCGGTTCTCCATGTACTGGTTGTCGAAGTGCTCGGCGAAGAAGTGCGCCACGGCTGTCTCGGGAGGTTTTCCAGCCTCGCGCTGGTACCAGCAGTCGAGGGACAGCAGCGTCATGGCTCCGTCGACGATCATGAGCGCGGCGCACACCGTGGTGACCGCGTAGCGCCAGTTCCACGGGATAAGGTTCACCAGCTTCAACATCCAGGGAAGAAGCAGCTTGATCCACACCACGCCCAAGACGCCCCACATGGCCATGAACATGCCGTTCGTGCGCCCGTCGATGGACAGGAACGTGCCGGAGTAGTCCCACGCCACGATGCCGAAGGCGAACTGCATGAACCAGCTGGTCAGATACTCGAACGCCCCGCCGATGACGGCGCTCACCAGGAAGATGAGCACGACGTTCTTGTCGTGGAATCGGTTCAGGGCAACCGTCATCAGCACCGCGCCGAAACCGTAGATGGGCGAGAACGGGCCGAACAGCAAACCCGCGCGATCCTGGTAGTGCCCTGGATTCACGACGAGGAAGTGGTATGCCGTCTCGATCATGAGTCCCAGCACGCAGCACACGACGAAGATCCAGAACAGGTTGAAGAAGTTGAGCGCGATGAAGCCCTTGCCGGTCTCGTCGCGGCCGAGCGTGCCCTCCTCGGCCGCCTCGCGCGTTTCCATATCGCGCAGTTTGCGGCGCAGCTCGCGCTCTTCGGCTAGCGACGGGTCCACGTAGCTCGACAGCGCGACGAGCACGACCAGCACCACGCCGTAGGGGATGAGATCGGGCGTGAGGCCGCTCAGCATCATGTCGCAGAGGATCACGAGGATGAGGATGACGATCATGACCTCGGCGATCTGGGCCGTGCGGCGTCGTTTGTCTCGCAGCAGTCGGATGCCCAGGATGACGAACATGGCGGACAAAACCGTCATGAGCACCGCGTCGGAGACGAAGATGACGAGGGCGGCGGCGGACAGCTCCTCGACGATGGCGCCCTGCTGCAGGGCCATCACCATGCCGACGATGAGCAGCGCGAGCACCGGCACGAGCGCTGCGCCGCTGACTATGCACAGGATGCCGAACACCTTGAGCGGAAGGGGGATCTTGCTATTGGACGCAGGCGCGCCTTCGTCGAGGTCGAGTCCGTTCTCGACGCGGTCGTGCTTACCCATGGCGATGTTCTCCTCGAATGCGTTTCTATCTGTCGCGTCAAAGTATAGCCGAAGAGCGGGCGCCTCGCGCGGCGACTACGACGAGGGGCGCGGCTCGTCGGGGGCGACCTCCTCTACGAACCAACGCGGGCCCTCGTAGAACAGGTACTTCTCGCGGCCGTTCACGGACACGAGGTAGCGGATGCCCGTGCCGCCCACGCGCTGAGAAGCGCGTCGAATGGCCTCGTGCACGCGGTCGATGGCGAAGATGCGGCCGTCGCGCCAGACGATCTCGAGCGGCGTGAGCCGTCCGTCTACGTCGATGCGCGCCGTCACCTCCACATATGTTTTCCGAAAAGCCATGACCGCAGGAAACCACGCCGAAGCGCGGCGCGCCAGGGGCCGCTCCGAGCTGTAGCGCAAGGGATGGCGACGCGTAAGCGAGCGAGGGCGCCAACGCGCCGCAGGAGCGGGAAGGGGCGCTCGACGCGCCCCTTCCCGCTCCCTCTTCTTTTTCGATGCGTTCGATCCTCTACTCGATGTCGTTCAATTCCTTGCCGGCGTACTCGTGCGCCGTGAACAGCAGGATGATGCCCGCCACAAGGCAGATGCCCATCATATAGTACGCGGGCATGAGGCCGTTGCCCGTGGCGTCGATGAGCGCGGTGGCCACCATCGAGGCCGTGCCGCCGAACACCACGTAGGCGATGTTCGACCCCAGCGCGGCGCCGGTGTAACGCACTTCCGTGGGGAACATCTCCGCCTGGTAGCAGGCGATGTTCGCGTCGTTGAACGAGAGCGTCACGCACATGATGAGCTCCGCTGCGATGACGATGGGCAGCTGAGCCGTCTCCAGCATCATGAAGGCGGGGATGCTGAGCAGGATGAACGCCACGCACGAGCCCAGCAGCATTTTCTTACGTCCTACGATGTCGGATATCTTTCCGGCGCCGAAGATGATGAAGATGTACGTGACCAGCGCGATGTCGGTGGCAAGCTGGGCCGCCGAGGCTTCCATCGCCGTGTAGCTGGTCAGATACGTGGGCAGGTAGGTGAGCACGAGGTAGAAGCCGACCGAGTTCACCATGGTCGCCGCGATGCTGGTCGCAAGGCGCTTCTTGTACTTCTTGAACACGAGGCGGGTAGGCCGCGGGGCCTCTTTGGCCGGATCGGCCGTCGAGGTCATCTGCTGGTAGGTGGGGGAATCCTCGAGCTTCGTGCGGATGTAGTGCGCCACGAGCCCCAGGGGTCCGGCCAGCAAGAACGGAATGCGCCATCCCCATGAGATCACGTCGGCTTCGGGCAGCAGCGCCTTGATGATGAGCGCTGCGGTGGAGCCCGCCAACAGACCCGCCGCGGTGGATGCCGGCACGAGCGAGCAGTACTTCCCGCGATGGTTCGCCGGCGCGTACTCGGCCAGGAACACCGCTGCTCCCGAGTACTCGCCTGCAGCCGAGAATCCCTGCACGCTGCGCAGGCACAGCAGCAGGATGGGGGACAGCAGGCCGATCGTCTCGTACGACGGCAGGCAGCCGATGAGGAACGCCGCGCCCGTCATCATGAAGATGGACAGCGACAACGACCATTTGCGCCCCTTCTTGTCGCCCATGCTGCCCCAGAACGCCGCCCCTAACGGCCGGAACACGAACGACAACGCGAACACCGCGAACGCGAGCAGCGTGGAGTTCACCGCCGACTCGGGGAAGAACACGATGCCGATGGTGATGGCGAAATACGTGTAGGTGGCGTAGTCGAACCATTCGATGAAGTTGCCCAAAAACGAAGAGATCGCCACCTTGAACGGCACTTTCGGTTGTGCCTCCGTTACTGCTGCCGCGCTCATCGCGACACCTCCTTCATCGATTCGTCGAGGCCGGCTCCGTCGGGGACGTCGACCTCCTCATGCCTCGTGAGCCATGCCTTCTCGGCTTCGCGCGCCTCCCTCTCCTCGTGCCACTGACGCAGCTGCCGGGCCGCAAGCGAGTCTTCGGGAAACGGCTCGGCCAGGCCGCGTTCCACCAGCTGCTCGTCGTGCTTGACCCATTTGAAGAACTGGACCCCCATGAGGATCACGATGACGCTGAACGGGATGCCGCCGGCGATGGTGGCGAATTGGATGGTGCTGAGGAAGTCCTGTCCGGCCGTCACCATGAACAGCACGGCGAGCGCCGTGATGCACAGCGCCAGCAGCGCCTTGAAGCCGCGGCTCTGGCGCGCGGCGGGAGACACGAAGTTCGACAGCGCCATGACGCCGGAGTCCACCGAGGTCACGATATAGCCGCCGATGAGGATGGTTGCCAGCACGGTCAGCACGCCGCCGATCAGAGGTACGCTGTCGATGGTGAGGAACAGCCCCATCGAGGAGTCGGCGTTGGTCTGTGCCACGATGCCGGGGTCGGACATGGCGGCCCACACGCCGGTGCCGCCCACCACGCACGTCCATACGATGCATACGGCCGCGGGCACGAACACCACGCCGCCTACGAACTCGCGCAGCGTGCGCCCGCGGGAGATGGTGGACACGAAGCCCGCCGTGAACGTGGCGAACGCGAAGCACCAGCAGAAGATGAAGAACGACCAGAACGCCTGCCAGGAATCACCGTACGAGGCGATGCCCGCGCCCAGGTTCACGGCTTCGGTGAACCCGCTCATCAGCATGAACTGGTCGATGAACACGCTGAGCGACTCGGGCAGCACGCCCAGGATGTACAGCGTGGGGCCGAAAATGAACACGGCAGCGACGAACACGATGGACATGACGGCGTTCGCGTTCGAGATCTTCTTGATGCCCCTCACCACGCCGAACCACACCGACATCGTTGCGATGGAGCCGAACAGGATGACGAACGCCACCTGCAGGGCTTGCCCCGTCTGGATGTTGAAGATCTGTTGAATACCGCTGTTGAACTGGTACGATGCAAGTCCGAGCGACGTGGTCAGCCCAAAGATGGTGGCGATGACCACGAGGATCTCCACCACGATGCCGACGGGCCGCTTCGCGCGGGCGGGGAACAGATCCTCCACCGTGCCGCGGAACGTGGTGTCCTTGTGCATGTTGTAGCGGGCGTAAGCCATGAAAAGCGAGACGATGGCGTAGATGGCCCACGCCGGGATGGCCCAGTGGAAGTACGTCCATGCAAGCGCCGTGTCTCCGGCGAACAGGGGGTCGGGGGCGTTGAACGGGGTGCCCCCGTACATCATGATAGGCTCGGCCACCGCCCAGAACACCAGGCCCACGCCCTGCCCGGTGGCGAACAGCATCGCGAACCAGGAGAAGTACGAGAACGCGGGCTTGGCGTCCTTGCCGCCCAGGCGGATCGAACCGAGCTTCGTCACCGCTACGAATATGCATACGGCGAAGCACAAAAACGCGCACAGCACGATCCACCAGCTGCAGTACTGGGTGACGAACGTGCGCAGCACGCCAACCGCGTTGATGAACGTGTCGGCGCTGACCAGCGCGATGCCTAGCACGACGGCGACGATGGCCACCGACGCGGCTCGGATGACATGGTCGTGCCTGACCGTGCGTCCGAGCCGTGCGGCCTGGGCTTCCTTCGGCTCCGGATCCACTTCGCCCGACTCGTTCTCCACCTCCATGGGGTGGACGTGCTTGCGCGCGTCGTCGTCCGAGCTCTTAGACCTCATGGTAGTCACCCTCGCCCGAGAACTCGTGTTTCACGGCTTCCACCATGTGCTTCACGGCGACGTTGCGCAGGATCGCCCCCTTCTCGCGCGAGGATTCCACGGGCGAGGACAGGCAGCCCGACGGCGGCGTGTAGCCGGGTACGATGGGCAGCACGTCGTAGTTCGGCAGCTCGGCCGGCAGCCCCTCGTACAGCGGGTCGTCGGTCTTGCCCAGGTCGACGAGGTCGGGGTGGAACAGCAGCATGAGCGACGTCTCCATGACGCCGGCGTGCTCCAGATCCCAGCCGGTGAAGCCGTCGGGATACAGGGCCTCGATGGTCTCGTCGTCGACGAAGTCCCAGTACGACAAGAGTTGGATCTTCACGTCGCGGATGCCGTTCTCGCGCGCTTTCTCCAGCGCCAGCTCGGCGCCTTCGAAGATGAACTGGTAGTTCTCGTAATGACCGTTCATCAGCACGATCTTGCGCGCACCATGTAGGATGAGGCCGAACACCACGTCCTTCGCCAGCGCGATGAGCGTCGTTCCCGACAGCGACGTGGTGCCCGAGAGGTGGAAGCCGCCGCCCGAGCGCTGCTGGGAACGGTAGCCGTAGTTGATGGGCGCGGCCACGACGGCTTCCATTGCGCCGTCCGTGTCGGCGACGAGCGCCTCGGCGGTGGCGCCGGCCATCGCCTTGGTCAGCGCGGCGTCCACGCACATGGCCATGTGGGAGCCGTGCTGCTCCAGCGCGCCGACGGGGATGAACACCACGGCATCCTTCGCCAGCTTCTCGCGGTAGGTGAACGCGTCCATTTCCTCCATGTACACAGTGGGTTTCATAGCTTGTCCCTCCTCGAATCGGAAGGAGCCCGCCATGCGCGGCGGGCTCCGATGTCGTCAGCGCTTGGATCAGTAGTCTTCCAGCAGGTCGACTTGGGCCTTGCTGGCGCGCAAGATGAAGTTGCGCTTGGCTTGGGCACCGCCCTGCGCCAGCTTGCGCAGGATGAAGCGCTTGAGGCGCGGGTAGTCGCTCATGCCGTACCAGGCGAACGCGGTGCCGCCCGTGTAGGCCTCCACGATGCTGTGGACCGGCAGGCTCGCGTCGCGCTTGGCGTCGAGGGCCAGGTACTCCTGGATCTCGGCCGCGCACACGTCGCGGATGACCTCGGCGCTGATCTCGAGGTCGCGCGCCAGCTGCCTGAGCTGGTAGGCCACCTCCGCGTCGTCGGCGTGCGGGAAGTACGTCACGTCGTAGGTCACCGCGGACAGCCCGGACGCCTTGGCGAAGCCCAGCAGGCCGTCAAGCGACATCATCTGGACGTGGTCCTCCGTGCGCTCGGCGATGTCGAGCTCGGCGGCGAAACCCTGCACGCCGCTCTTCTGGAACACCTCGCTCAGCTGGTCTTCGTTCAGCGGAGCCTCGAACTCGACCTCGGTGGCGATGTGGGTCATGTTGCTCGTGATCTTCATAGGTGCACGTTCCTTTCCTAGCGGTCGGCTCGGCTAGCTGAGAGCTTCCCGCTCTTGCTCTTGGTCGAGCCGCGCTTCAAGGTTCTCGCGGATCTCCTCTTCCTTCTCGATCTTCTCGCCCTGCTTGCTTGCAGCTGCAGTGGAGAAGAAGATCTGGGCGACGCCACCGCAGACGATGAGCGCGCCGCCGATGATCTGGAAGGTGGTCATGGTCTCGCCGAACATGAACAGGCCCAGAAGCGACGCCATGATGGTCTCCTGGTAGGAGATGGCGGCCAGCTCGCCGGCCTTAAGGCGTTTCGTGGCATGGGTGAGCAGGTAGAACGCGCCGAAGCCGGTGATGAGCGCTGCGGCGATGAGCACGACCCAGGACGAGCCGGGCATCGTGAACATGTTCCACGCGTGGGTGATGATCTGGCCCGAGGCGTCGAACTGCGTCACGCCGTTGACCTTCTCGGTGTAGGACAGCGGCTGCAGGAAGAAGTGGTGCCAGACGAGCAGCACGACGATGGACAGCGAGCCGAACAGGAAGTTCCACCAGGAGCGGACGTTGGAGTCGCAGTCCTCGCGGTAGCGCGAGAAGAACAGGTACAGGCCGTAGGCCACGCCGGAAGCGAAGGCGATGGCGTTGCCGAAGGTGTACTTCGGATCGAGGTCGAGGGTCAGACCCTCGGGCGTGACGATGCCGACGATGAACAGCATGCCGACGACCACGGCGGCGATGCACAGGACGCCCTTGATGTTGAGCTTTTCCTTCAGGAAGATCGCTGCCAGGATGGTTGAGTAGATGGGGCCGGTGTAGATGAGGAACGATGCGTTCGCCAGCGTGGTGTACTGCGTAGACAGGCAGTACAGGCCAGAGAGCAGGCCCAAGAACACGCCGGAGAGCAGCATCATGCCGGAGAAACGGGTTTCCTTGATCTTCTTCCAGCTTCCGCCGACGAAGCAGAAGATGAGGGAGAGGGCGATCAAGCCTGCGAAGTTGCGCCAGAACGACACGAAGTCGCCGGGTGCGTCGATGAAGCGGGTGAAGGCTCCGATACCGCCCATCAGCGACGATGATGCGAACATCATGATGAAGCCGATAAGCTTGTACTTTGCTTGTTGGTTCATGTATCCCTCCTTGGAGCGGAGTCGTGTCGACCGGGTCCTTGACGGGGACGCCTTGCCCGTTTGCGGGCGAAAGGGTAGGGGTACGACGAGGCACGCGGACGCTGCGGCGCCGCTTTCGACATGAATGTGATGATACGGGAGCAAATCGGCCGGCCTCTGGGAGACGCTTCGTGCAAGGAACGCCGTCGCATTGCACGAGACGGGATCCTCGGAGGCCGGAACTTCGGGATGAACCGGGGCTCGCTGCAAGGGAAGCGAGCCCCGGTATGGGCTACGCGACTAGTCGTTCCACATCTCCGGGCGAACCAGGGTCGGGTCGGCGACGCGGTTCGGGAAGTAGTCGAGGC